>CAYXLQ010000106.1:0-1530 GCA_964465775.1 uncultured Clostridiaceae bacterium | reverse complement strand
CATATTGAACCTTTATAAATGATTCTCTGTCAAGTGCATGCATAAGAGCTTGTCTAACCCGCACATCTCCTAAAGAAGGCTTTGTTGTGTTAAAGCACATGAATGTATAGCCGTTTCCAATATAGTTTGAAATATTGATATTATCCATAGCCTTTGCTGCTTCTAAGTTCTCGGCACTTGATGAAATCTGGGCGAAGTCTATTTGACCTGCCTGTAAAGCAGACAATATACTTTCATCAGGAACCTCATTAATCAATACACCGTCAATTTGTGCCCCATTTTCAGGATCCCAATAATTTGTATTATTCTTCAATAATATAAATTGTTTCGGCTCATAGCTATCCAATGTCATTATGCCTGAACCCATCGGCTTATCAATTAATGCCAAGAAATCCTCCCAAGTTTCAAATGCATAGTAGTCTGAGGGCATTATACCGTAATCAAAGCATTCAATATTTGCAGGTGCAGCCATGCCATCCTTAAATGTAAAGGATATGTTTTTTTCGTCAATTACTTGAATTCCTTCAAATGTTTCTGTCTCTTTGCCGTGATATTTTTCATAGCCTTCTAAATTGCTTACGGCATGTGCATTCGGTCCATCGTAACTCGGATGAGCAATGGTCATATATGTAAAGGCTACATCTTTTGCAGTTAAATCAGTGCCATCAGAGAATTTTATTCCATCTTTTAATGTAAATGTATAAGTTAAGTTATCCTCCGATAAGCTCCATTCAGCAATTGCCGGAACAAATTCTGCTTCAGGAGTGTGTGTTATTAACTTTTCAAATATAATGTTTGAAATATAACCATCATATATATTTTCAAACATAATCGGATTAAATATTCCATTAAATCCTGATGCGCCATACCTTAATATTTGTTCACCCTTTGGTTCATCAGCCGGCGGCTCATCATCGGCAGGCGGCTCAATATCAGCCTGTGGCGCTGCAGTTTGACTTGACTGTGTACATCCTGTAATAATAACGGCAGCCATCATTAATAATAAAAACAGTGGCAGTAGTTTCCTCATTCTCATTAAAATCCCTCCAGATTGATTGTATTTAATTTACTATATTATATCTGCTTTTATGCAGATTAAATAACATGGATTAAAGCTTATGGATACGCTTTCCCCCTTAGATATATTATATACGACATGGAAATTATAGTCAATTTATTATTGATTCAGATAAAAAAGGGCAGCTTATCTGTTTTTATGCCTTCATTCGCTTTTACAAATTATTTATATATGCTATAATAAAAATCAAAGCCCTGTCATACTGAATGTAACGAAGTATTTTATAAAATCTGAACAAAGGATGAGCAATATGGAATTTAAAACATGGTTTATAGAAAAAGCAAATATTGTTGATGAATATTTAGGGCAGATTATTGAAACAAAAGAAGTCCCTCAAAAAATAGTATACGAAGCGATGAATTACAGCCTTTTATCGGGAGGGAAGAGACTCAGACCTATACTTTTACTAAGTGCCTATGAACTCTTCAAGGATGAGCTGAAAGAAGCAATAC
>CAYXLQ010000105.1:0-1538 GCA_964465775.1 uncultured Clostridiaceae bacterium | reverse complement strand
AGGTGAGGTGTAAGTAATTTTCATTACTCACACCCCAACATTTGACATTGAGCCTGAATGTATTAAGTGATATATGTTGTATATATATTATTTTACTTTAAATTTTACTCCAATTATCTTTATCATGTTTTCTCATCGTAACCTTACGATTAACATTTAATTTCATAAACATAGTATCTGCTAAATGAGTTTCTACAAGTTTGGAATCCATATAGCAAACAACGATAATATCATCTACAAAATCTAACATATATTGTATGCAAGATAGGCATGGAATCCAAGTGTTTTTATATTCTTGTCCTCTTTTTCCTCCAACAACTGCTATTTTTTCAAATTCACTCTCGCCTTCTGATATTGCTTTTGCAAATGCTACTTTTTCAGCACACGTTGCTAGTCCACTAATACTATGTTCAATATTACATCCTGTATATACTTTACCCGATTTAGCAAGTAAAGCTACTCCTGTTGCTGTATTTGTGTACTGACATATTGCATTCTTTTGTACCTTTTTAGCATATTCCATTAATTCTTCATTTGTCATTTTTATTCTCCTTTATTCATATGTTTGTTCTTGAGTTTCAATTAATACCTCTTTATATGATATATCTATTTTTTGATTCTTAGGAACTACTTGAACAAATGTAATTCCATCATTTAAAACTATTTCTTCACCATTTGGATAATAAAAATATGTTTTTGATTTAGCAGTATCTTTTTTCCATGTTAGCTCAATACACTTTCCTTGTGTTAAATAATATCCATTACCTGTTCCCTCTGTTGTTACTTCCTGCCTTGCAGAACCGTCTCCAATTGCATAGTTATTAGCTTGCATAACTATAATGTTTTTTGCATAATATTGTTCCTTTGTAACCCTATCCATATGAGGATTTCCTCTTTGTGCACGCATAAATACCTGCTTTTCTTGGTTATAAACATATGATACTCTATGATAATTTGAATATATCATGTTTATCTTTTCTACTTCTTTTCCTCCTTCAATATTGTATGGTCTTGCACTATACTTATATATTGATTCAGAAGAACCTATATTTATGTAATTTTTACTCTTCATTATTTCTTTTATATTTTTAATGTTAGTAAAAGCTGTATGGTATCCATATCCTTCCCTCCAAAATTTACTTCCATCATATATTTGCCCATTTATATTATTAACATTGTTTGAATTTATAAATCTTTCAGCTTGTGGGCTCCATCCAAAATGAACATAAGAAGCTGAGTGTTCTAATGCATACTTTATAAAATAATGTCTAGAACTACGAATTGGTCCTATTTTGGTTGTGTCCTTCCCTTTGAATAAAGCCATCATTCTGCTTTGACCACCTTCTATAATCATTTCATAAATCATATATGCATCCTGAAGTCCTGCATGAGGCCATGATCCTTGCTCATTATCTATCATTATTGCTATTGGTCTTTCTGTTCCCTTAAAAATCTGTACTTCTGGTTCTGGTTCCGGCTCTGATTCCTTTTCTTCTACTTTATTATCATTAGGTAGCTTTTCTTGTTTATTTGTTTTT
>CAYXLQ010000104.1:0-1586 GCA_964465775.1 uncultured Clostridiaceae bacterium | reverse complement strand
GAAATATGGTGAACATGAAATAAGAGAAGAATTGAGAGAAATACTAAGTTTTAAAACAATGTAGTATTCTAATATCATCAATATATGATAAAATTTATTTAAATTATATAGTAATGGTATTTCTTGTTTTTTAAAAAACCAAAAGAAACTTTACGCTATCGAAGGTGATACATCAATTGCATTTATATTTTGTTTATGGTACTATTAAAGTGAAAAAATGGGGGATGACATATGATAGAAATAAAAGGTTTTACAAAAATATATAACAAGACTAAAAAGGCAGTAGATAATATATCACTTACGATAGAAGATGGGGAAATATTTGGATTTATAGGGCATAATGGAGCAGGTAAAACGACTACAATAAAGGCAATCGTTGGGATATTAGATTTTGAAGAAGGAGATATTTTAATAAATGGGAAGTCTATTAAGGAAAGGCCTATTGAATGTAAAAAAGAAATTGCATATATACCAGATAATCCTGATTTATATGATACGTTAACAGGAATATCGTTTATAAATTTCATGTGTGATATATATGAAGTTCCTAAATCAGAAAGAAAATCAAGAATAAATGAATATGCTACTAAATTTAATTTATTAGATAATTTAGGAGACGAAATATCATCATATTCACATGGGATGAAACAAAAATTAGCACTTATAGCAGCATTAGTTCATAAACCAAAAGTATTAGTTTTAGATGAACCTTTTGTTGGACTTGATCCAAAAGCAGTATTTGATTTAAAAGAATTAATGAATGAAATGTGCAAAGAAGGAGTTACTATATTCTTTTCAACACATATATTAGATGTTGCAGAAAAACTTTGTAATAGAGTTGCTATAATAAAAGAGGGAAGATTAGTAAAAGTAGGAAAAATGGAAGAAGTAAAAGGCGACAAGTCTCTTGAAAATGTATTTTTAGATATAGATAAACAGGAGGAATAGTTTATGATGAAAAACAAATTACTTCCATTATTAAAGGTATCAATATCGGGGAATTTAAATCTCTTTAATATAGGAAAGAAAAACAATAATAAAAGCATAGAAGTTATTAAAAGATATAGCCTTTTTGTATTACTTACATTGTTGTTAGCATATATATTTGGATATTATTCATATATGATAGCAAAACCACTTTCTGAAGTGGGATTAACATATATAATTATTGCTATAATGAGTATTGCATCTGTTGGAATGACTTTTATTCAAGGAATATATAAAGCACAGGGTGTATTGTTTTCAGCAAAAGATAATGATTTGTTGTTTTCTATGCCAATCAAAAAAAGAACTATATTCTTAGCAAGAATACTTGCACTCTTAGCATTTCAATACTTATGGAATTTAATAATTATACTTCCAACGTTTGCAGTATATGCATATCTTGAAGTACCAACCATTGGTTTTTATATTACGGCACTAATAATATATGTTACATTACCAATAATACCAACAATAGCAGCGGTAACTGTGGCATACATGGTACAAGGAGTAGCATCAAAATTTAAATATAAAAGAATAACACAGATATTAGGAACAATAATTGTTTCAGTAGCAATATTTATGGTTAGTTTTAAATTACAAAA
>CAYXLQ010000103.1:0-1616 GCA_964465775.1 uncultured Clostridiaceae bacterium | reverse complement strand
TGTGCTTATTTTAGATAGTATTTTTTCTTTGATCATAGATTCAAATTCTTCATTTGAATTATATTTGTTTCTAAACTTATCAGATAGTTGATTATATAAGTTTTTTATATCAAATTCTGCTGCAGTAAAATTAGTATAAATGTCTAGATATTCTTCTATATCTTGTTTAACCAAAGCTTCAATATCTTGTGAATCTATCTTTTCAAAAGTACCATAAGTAAAATACCAGTTATCTTTTAACACTATGTATAATATTACAAATGCTATAATAATAATTATAACAAGTATTATTACTATTTTTTTATTTTTCATAATAAATACCATCTCCTAAGTCAAGTTTAGTATATAAAACCTTAAACTTATTATCTTTTACTTCAACAATTAAAGAATTTGAAAATTCTTTTTTTTCGGTTGCTTCAACTTCTCTAATTGCTTCTCCATCACGCATAATCATAGTATCATGTTTAAACATATATTCACATTTGTATTGGTTATTTGATAATTTGACAACATCCTTTATTTCAATTATAAATAAATATTTCTCTAGTCCATATATATCTCTTATTTCTCTTGCTTTTTTCTTAGATATATTAGACGAGGATGTATTTATATCTGAAAATAAGTTATATTCTTTTTCTATGTTTTTTAACTTGTCCATATAATTATATATTATGCTCTCTACATTATAATATTCACTATAATTAGTTATTTTAATATTATCATTTTTTATATTAAAATAATTGCTTCTTACCCAAAAAGTAAGCATTATAAAAAGTATTAATGGAATTATTAAAAATACTATTGTTATTACATTTTTCAAAAAAACACCTCCAATGTATTAATGGTTAATAAGGGCAAAATGCATGTAATCTTTAGCTGTTCTCCAATCGCCTCCCCATTTCCATCCATGCTTTTTAAATGCTGTTACAGCTACTCCATCTGCAGCCATTGAAAACTCATCTATGCCAGGTTTATAATGCTTCCCTGCACTTAGAGTTCCCGAATTAGTATTAGCATTCCAATTTGTATAATATGCATTTGAATCCCAATTCACATCTATGGCTATACCTAGACAATGCATAGAATATATTCCGCTACTTAACTTTTGACCATTTCGCCAATTATATGCACCTGTATCTCCTTTTCTTATCTTGAATCCACCTTCTTTTATTTCTTGAAATATTTTAACCACATCTGCCGCTACTTTTTTATGAACTCTAAGTCTTTGAGTTGTTTCATTCCCATTTTGATTAATTATTGGAACATCAATTGTAATTATATATTGTTCCATTTCTGCCTGAGTTGTATTATATGCCATACTGCCTTTTCCATCGAATAACCAATTATAGACTTCAATATCTGAACCTCTTAATACTTCTTCTGGTACTTCTATAGCTTCATAATTTACATTTACATTTGAACTTTCTTGTGATGAGTTTGAAGATGTACTACCTTGGCTATATGAAACGTTAGTCCATGAAAAACTCCCGGAAAAATCTTTACATCCAGATGTCCAATGAGCTGGAGGAGTTCCACTTAATTGCACACTATACCCCGTTGTCCCCCCCGAAGATATTTCTCCAAAATCGTAATCTGAATTTCCCTTACCTTGAAAT
>CAYXLQ010000102.1:0-1672 GCA_964465775.1 uncultured Clostridiaceae bacterium | reverse complement strand
TGTAATATAATGTGGACATAATAAAATATTAAATCTTTAAAATATTATATTTAAGGAGGAATAAAAATGAAAAAGCGGATTGGTCGAGACATAGTAAGTTTAATCTTGGTTATAGTAATGTTGTTACCTTTATTCACCGGGTTTTCAAGTGTAAGCGCACAAGACAATGACTCTATTAAGTATATGGCATATAGTGAATGGTCTGAAAGTGTTGGTTTCAAATACAACATGTTATTTATGGTTGAACCTCAAAAAGAACTATCAAAATGGGAAGTTGTAAACATTTTATACACTATTACAAACATTGAAAAGAACACAAAAAAGGTCCAAAGTAGTGTTTCTTTAACTGACTTAGCAGATTTACCTAAAGAAATAAAAGAAAAAGTAGAAACATGTTATTCTTTAGGACTTGTAAATGGATATGAAGATAAAACATTTAAACCGTTTAATCTAGTTACAAGGGCTGAATTTGTAACACTTTTTGAGAACTTTGGCTTATTAGACAAAGTAAGCAATGAAACTGTTAAATTTGATGATGTTGAAAATCATTGGGCTAAAACAGCTATTTATAAAGCAGCAGAACAAAACTTGGTAAAAGGAAAAGGAAATAATATATTTGCGCCAGAAGATGGAATAACAATTGAAGAATCTCTTGTAATATTGGATAGATTAGTAAATAATCAAAAATTGGCAGAAAACAAATTAATCCAAGCAATGGTAGATACATTTATTGTAAGGGTGTATTCAGAAGATGAAAGCGATTTTATAGAATCATTGTATTCTGGTATTATGAAAGCAAAACAAGATATGGAAGTGTTGAGTATTGCTATTCCAGAATATGATAGTACTAAGATTAATGATTATATTACGCTTGAAGAAGTTTTGGTTTGCATGTACTATTTTATTGAAGGTATGTATGGAACACTTCCATCTGATGTAGATAAAAGAATGGAATACATTCAAAGTGAAAGGCTAGCAGGAAGAGTTTATGGAAGGGTTATAAAAGAAACAGAGGGGAGATATTTTAAAAGTTATGCCTATTTAGAAGAGGTATTAATGGCATTAGAAACTTTTATTAAAAATGCAAATGAAGAAGCATCATTCTCTAACATGAATATACTTTCTGAAGAGTTAAAAAAAGCTTTAAACTCCAATGTATCTGCGGGAATAATAAGAGATTCCAAAAATGAATTCAAACTAAAAGAAAAAGTAACGAAAGGAATATTTAACAATCTGATTTTAAAATATTCAAAACTTTCAAATATTAAAAGTATGTCATGGCGCCATATTTTTCCTGAAATAGGAGAAAAAGGAAGTATTGACTTTGATAGGGCTAACTGGCCATACAATTATTTGGAATATCCTTTTATTTATAGGCCACTTGATAATTCTGTTTACGAAATGGTAAGTCCATTTCAACAGAAAGAAGATTATAGAAATCCTAGAGAGACTTTTGTATATTTAAGAAATCAATATCCTTCAATGCGTGCCAAAGTTGAAAAATATTTTGATATTATATTAAATATAGATTACAATACTATAGAAGTTACCCAATTTCAAAACAGCATTAATCCTCAAACAGCATATAATTATGAAATTGACTTATTTTCACCTTATGTTGATCATGTAAAAGAAAACAAAATTAAGATATCGGGTAAAGCAGAGCCATGTA
>CAYXLQ010000101.1:0-1678 GCA_964465775.1 uncultured Clostridiaceae bacterium | reverse complement strand
ATCGCTTATTAAGCTCAAACATTGTTTTTATATACACATAGGTTTTGCCTGTCCCCTATCGTGTCAAGGGTATGATACAAATAATTCGTTATATCTAAATGATATTCTCTATTCAACTATTACTAGTAATTTATCTGGTCATTATTAGTAATAGTTTCTATACTTTCTTTCATTTAAATATCTTCTTTTTTATATTACTTATTATTTCTTAATGAAAAAGGAGACTCTATTTTTTCATTAGAATCTCCTTAAAATTTCTCTATAAAGCCTTACTTAAGGTTGTCTGAAATTTTTACCTTCTCTTTTTTATATCTTTTATATATTTTCTAGCATTTCTCATACCACCAAAACGACTAAACATCTCATCTAACTTTAACTCTTCAATCTGTTTTGAATTTAACCCGTCATACCTAGCTTCCCTTTGAAGTTTTCTATAGCTCTCCAACCTTTCAACAGAAAGGATTCCGTCACTAATTGCTTTTTGTATAGCACAATTAGGTTCGCTTGTATGAGTGCAATCGAAAAATTTACATTTTTTAGATATGCTATCAACATCGGAAAAAGATTTTGATAAGTCAATACTTTCAAGTCCTATTTCTCTCATGCCTGGCGTATCAATAACCATGCCACCACTTGGTAATATAAATAATTCTCTTCTTGTAGTGGTATGTTTACCTTTATCATCATTTCTAATTTCTTTTGTTGCAAGTATATCTTCACCAAGTAATCGATTAATCAAAGTAGATTTACCTACTCCAGATGACCCAACAAAAACAACTGTCTCACTTTCCTTAATATAATCTATGACTTGATTATAACCATTCTCACTTATACTTGTGGTGACAAGGACGTCTACTCCCATTGAAATCGAGTTCACTTCTAAAAGCTTTTGATCTAAGTTGTCACACAAATCAGCCTTTGTTAGTATAATAACAGGAACCCCATTACTATCCCACGCAATGGAAAGATAACGCTCTAGCCTGCGGAGATTAAAATCATTGTTAAGTGACATACAGATAAAAACCTTATCAATATTCGCTGCTACAATCTGTTCCTCATTTGATGTTCCTGCTGCCTTTCTGATGAAAGCACTTTTTCTTGTTAGGATATTGTGTATAATGGCATTGCCATTTATATTACCTTCTCTATCAAGCACTACAAAATCACCAACAGCAGGATAGTCAGATACAGCTTTTACATCAAATCGAAATTTTCCAGATACTTCTGCTAACAGCTCTCCTTTATCACATATAACATTATATATATCCCTATTTTGGGAAATAACTCTCCCAATTATAAATCCAGTATAAAACTTAGATTCCTCTAAAAACTTATAGCCTAATCCTAATTCTTGCATATTTATTTTATTCATTTTTATTATCCTCCTATAAGTTATAACTTAACTTTTTGGAGGTTCATACATTTATTATTTTGTATAGACCTCCCAGTCTATTACAATATCTAATTTGTTAATGTTAAACATAATTTAACAGCTCCTTTCATTACTCAAATTTTTCTGTACTGTGAATTCTATCATATAAAAACAATAATAGCAATGCTGTGTTAAGTAGGTTTTGTCTGAGAAAGGGTTACCAATCCACCCTAGTGGATCTCCTTCTATTGTACTATTGATATTCTATTCTTTCTATACCCTTTCCAGAAATATAAATTGTTTTAA
>CAYXLQ010000100.1:0-1817 GCA_964465775.1 uncultured Clostridiaceae bacterium | reverse complement strand
TATAACCGCATTATACTTGTGATATAATGCCATTAAATGGATGATATAATGGCATTATATTGAGATGGAAGTTTGATTCAATTTTTTTATTGCTTAGAATTACCACTTTAAACTTTGATTTTGTGATTTTATTTTTTACTTTTTTCATGTTTTTACTTGCATTAAGTAAAAAAACATACTATCTTTGCCAAATAATTAAAACAGTATTGATATGCTGTCATTTATTTATCCATTCTTGCAAAACCTTTGTACCATTGCTTTCGTAATAGTACCAACTATTCTATTGCAAAATTCCTTGCACATATTTAAAAGCAAAAAACATTCATTAAACCTATATCTTAATCTTTCAATCTATTTTATCTGCAAAAATAAATTCGTAACGATTTAGCGTTTGCTTTATCAGTAATATTAAGATAAACCAAACGCTTTAAAAAATATTTATAGGTTTAACAAATAAATAATTACAATATGAAAAGAATTATTTTAATATGGATAGTTTCTCTACTTTCTATCCAAGCATTTTCGCAATCAATAAAAAGTGAGGTATTAGATTTTGAACGTATAGGAGATATATACACACAGAAGACAGTAATTAATTTTGGTGATACATACATATTGTCACAAAACGGGACTAATTCAGAAATTTATAATGTAAATAGCTCCCAAGTAGCAGTTCTACCAAGCACACTTTATGTAAAAGACTTTGTAGTCTATGGGTCAGAGATATTTTTTTGTGGAACAACATCAGGAATAGGCTTTATAGCAAGAGCTGACCTTAATTATTTCTTTAATAATAATATATACAGTATGATTTATGTTGCAGACGCCAGATCGTTAGACAAAATGTTGCTAGACACATATAGTGGAACATATAATATTGCCTGTGTAGGTATAGACAATTTTGGAGTATCAATATTTTTACATTGCAGATTAAATACTAGAATGTATGAAATATATAAAAGTCCAAATCAAAATGAAATATTTGATGACTTAATAATACATGGTCAAGAAATATTAATAGTTGGAAGAGACTCAAACAATCCAGCTGATTTTATTGTTATAGGATATGATAGATATAGCTATTATTCAACATTTAGAAATAGATATAATAATGGTACAGGTTGGGAATATACCAATAGATTATTAGCATCCCCATTAGATGGCAGTTCAATAGCAATAGTTGGAGAAGGAGAAGACAATGGTACTAATCTTATTACTATAGCCTCTTTTGTTGATCTAAGCAATTTTAATCCTCCTTTTACTAAATGTTTTGGTTCAGAAAGATATATAGGAAATCAGGGAGAGTTTGCACGTGTAAAAGATATATTGTTTAGTTCTGCAGACAACAAGCTTTTAATATTAGAAGAATACCCGTATTCATTTACAAACCCTTCTCCATTTACAGAATTAATAACGTCAGTAATGCTTTTAGAAATTGTACAAACTCTAACTAATAGAGATGCTATATATTCAAATATAAATGGATTTGATCATAAGTATAACAGTTTAGTTGAAAAAGATCCTTATGTATTTCTTGCAACAGGGATAAATCCATCTACAGGAGAAGTAGAGATATGGGAAGGAGACAGGTCATTTTTGGGTGGAAATTGTAATCTTATAGATTCATACGATTTGAATGAAGAAAATATTAATCTTTTCCAATTATATCCTTTTCTATATCTGGATAATTTATACTATTATGAATATAATCCAGGAACAAATAATGTGATATCAGTAAATAAAAACATAATATGCAAATAACTATGAAAAAAATAATAATAGCAGTAATAGCAACAATAAGTTGTTTAACAGCAATA
>CAYXLQ010000099.1:0-1826 GCA_964465775.1 uncultured Clostridiaceae bacterium | reverse complement strand
TGGAAGACGCAGGAATAAATTATTATTCTGTGGGAAGATAAGTTAAGGAGGATCATCGTGATACCTAAAAAGATACATTATGTTTGGGTTGGTGGAAAAGAAAAACCTAAAGATATTAAAAGATGTATGAGCACGTGGACTAAACATTTAAAAGGATATGAAATAAAAGAATGGAATGAATCTAATTTTGATATAAATTCTCATCCGTTTGTTAAAAAAGCATATGAAGCTAAGAAATGGGCGTTTGTAAGTGATTATATTAGAGCATACGCAATATATAATGAAGGTGGAATATACCTAGATACAGATGTATTGGTATTAAAACCATTAGATGATATGCTAAATAATAAAGCGTTTGTAGGTTTTGAAACCAATGATCATCCTTTTACTGCAGTTTTTGGTGCGGAAAGTGGACATCCTTTTGTAAAAGACATGTTAGATTATTATGATAATGTTAAATTGGATTTTAAATTTAAGGATAACAATACAATTTCAGTTTCTGACTTATTAATAAATAAATATGGATGTAAAACTGGAAACATAGAACAATTATTAGATACAGGAATAAAAGTATATAAAAGAGACATTTTATGCGGGATTTCAAATAACTCATACACAATTCATGTTTTTATGGGTTCATGGCTTGGAAAAGGAGAAAGAATCTCAAAAAAAATTCATGGTATAATAAGACCTAGACTAACCAGTAAATTTAGAGTCAGAATATATATGTTTTTTTATAATATAAAAAATATATTAAAACGGAGGGAAAAAGAATGATTAAAGTTATGAGTATTTTTGGTACAAGACCAGAAGCAATAAAAATGGCACCTCTTGTTATAGAACTTCAAAAAAGAAAAGAAATACAAAGTGTAGTATGTTCTACAGGTCAGCATAAAGAAATGTTAGCTCAAGTATTGGAAATATTTCAATTAGAACCCGATTATGATTTAAACATAATGAAACCAGGCCAAACATTAAAAGATATAACAACAAATATTTTATTGAATTTAGAAGAAGTATTAAAAAAGGAAAAGCCAGATATTGTTTTGGTACATGGCGATACTTCAACGGCATATTCAGCAGCATTATCTGCTTTCTACAATCAAATACCAATAGGACACGTAGAAGCAGGACTTAGAACATACAATTTAAAATCTCCATTCCCAGAAGAATTTAATAGACAAAGTATAGGTTTAATTGCAGATATGCATTTTGCTCCAACAGAAAGAGCTAAGGAACATTTACTAAAAGAAGGCAAGAATCAAAATTCAATATTTGTTACTGGTAATACCGCTATTGACGCATTAAAATATACAGTTAAAGATAATTATCAAGATGATTTAATAAAACAATTAGAAAACAAAAAAATGATTTTATTAACAGCACATAGGAGAGAAAATATAGGTAAACCACTTGAAAATATTTGTAACGCAGTAAAAAGAATTGTGGAAGAAAATGATGATATAGTTGTTGTATACCCAATTCACTTAAATCCTATTGTAAGAGAAACAGCGAAAGGTATATTAGGAGATATGGATAGAGTAAAGTTTATTGAGCCATTAGATGCTATTGGTTTTCATAACTTTATGTCGAAAGCATATTTAGTTCTTACAGATAGTGGAGGGATTCAAGAAGAAGCACCTTCTTTAGGGAAACCAGTAATTGTACTTAGAGATACAACAGAAAGACCAGAAGGAGTTGAGGCTGGCACATTAATATTAGCAGGAACAGAAGAAAATGATATATATAATAGAACAAAAGAATTACTAACGAATGTTGATCTTTATGAAAAAATGAAAACAACATCAAATCCATATGGGGATGGG
>CAYXLQ010000098.1:0-1865 GCA_964465775.1 uncultured Clostridiaceae bacterium | reverse complement strand
AAGTTCTTTTCATTGAAACACCTCCTTGTTACCAATCTATATAAATATTTGAATTATCATATCTGTAAATTATATTATTTTTAAATACTTATGTCAACACTTATTGGGGACATTCAGTTCTGAAAGGTAAATCTTTTTGTATCTGCTCAATTTCAGAATAATCTTATCTGAAAGATGTTATCCACAGAAAGGCTTAAATTTTAGCGTTTTATCCACAACATATAGCTGTATGTATCCTATTTCTCCTTTTCTGTGCATAATTCAGTTAATTTTATTCTTGCCAGACATCACTTCCTTTGATATACTTAGTTCAGTTGGTCGATATGATAAACATATCGCTTCTGGATATATCTTCTGCTGTTTGTTGCCATGTAAAGCTTTCTAACAGTTCAGGGGATATATTTTTTTGCTTCTTTTTTATCCCCAGCCTCTTCAACACATAATACTCATATAACTGTTTTATAAAGTCTGATATTTGTTGCATTAGATAATGGTTCTTTAATGCCCATTCGTTCCAACTGCATGCATGTGTAATGTCTCCCTGCCAGTTCTTCTGTCTATTGAATCCCTCATTTTCAATTTTCCAACGCAACCTTCCTGTTTTTGCTATTTTTAATGCATTTCCCTGTGTAATTTTTATATTTGTTATCCATTGGAAAGCTGTTATTTCTACTTCTCCATTTTCAACTGTTTCCTCTTTATATTTCAATTCATTTACTTTATATCCTTCATAATCTATCTCATTGATATATTCAGCATTCATTACATATTCTTTTTCCGGAATATCTTCATATTCTTTTGCAATGTATGGGATGCTTCCGTCTTTAAATCGAATGATATAATCCCATTCGTTTTCTTTACAAATATCCATAACCGGCTTTGCTGCATAAAGGCTATCCATAAGTAAAACAATTGGCAACCTTGGAAATGCCTTCTTTAGTTTTTTTGCCATTCGTTTAAAGGCTTTAAGTTCAGAGTCTTGCTTACGTTTTTCCTCGCTCATATTCCTATACTTTTCCGCATCTTCCCCATTGTTTTCAATGAATTCGCTGCATATACTACATACTAGATTAGGACCAAAGTATATCTTTGCTTCAAGCACATCCACATGATAATTTACAGTTTCATCTTCAGTTCCCTTATTATAATGACGTTCCAAACATTTATCATTAATCTTTATGTTTCCGGAGTAAAGCTGTGTTCCGTCAATAATAATAGGCCATTTTCCCATGAATCTAGCACCATAGAAGCTTTTTCTTCGTATTAAATCATACACTATATCTTGTATTGCACCCTGCAATTCATTCGGATTCAATTGTTCTAAATAATCATTTTCTGTTACATGATGAGGTAAATAGTCATCTATTTCTACATTCATAAAAGATGCCATATTTTTCACTACCTCTGGTTTATTAAATTTGTCAGTCATATCCTGCATACTTGTGATACCGGCAATTCCCTTATAATATATCTGACCTAGCATGGTCCTTCCCGTATATGTGATATAACTCTGGTGTCGTGGGTCAGTAATTTGTCCAAAATTATTAAATAGGTCAGGACAAAATTTTCTCTGTACTTCATTACATGCTTTAATTGGATTCTTTTCCAGGGCTCTTGCTGCTCTGTCTTCTGCTCTTCCCATAATCTTCTTACCTCTCTGCGATAAAGTTTTTATTTTATTATACTACTTTTTACACAGAAAGGCTGTATTTAAATGAAAATTAGTGCGAATTATTTTTGCCTTTCAGAACTGATATGTATAAGAATAATCTTAATAATTATTTAAGAAGTCTTATTTGGGGACTGGTCGAAGAAATTGGGTTAGGTCACAAAGGTCATACTATGATTCTATTACCATAAAATCT
>CAYXLQ010000097.1:0-1958 GCA_964465775.1 uncultured Clostridiaceae bacterium | reverse complement strand
CTTTATGTATGCTACTCGGATGACAAGGAATACCTGAAGGTTTATTAATACAAATAAGCATATCATCTTCATGTATAATCTCTATTTCAGTATCCCATGGTTTAAATTTGCTATACGCTTTATCTATTGTCTCTTTAAAAATCCTGTCTAGGTGTATTTCTATTTTATCATTTTCTTTAACTCTATTTGTAATACGGTAATCTTTGTTATTTACTTTTATTGCTTTATTATTAATTAATTCTTTTCTTAATATACTAGAAAAATCATATTCACTTTTTATTACTTCTTTTAATAGTTTACCATCTTCTTCTTTTTTTACTATATAGCTTAATTCCATTTATTCTACCTTCCATTTATTCATCATTATATACTATTTTTTCTTTTTATTCTATTTTTAATAATAGTTTGTAATATTTTCTTAAATTTAATCTATACATGTATTAAAGAAAAGTTACGGGAGGTAATATATGAATAGTTTAGATATATATAAAGATATATCAAGTAGAACAAGCGGTGATATATATATTGGTGTGGTTGGGCCTGTAAGAACAGGTAAGTCTACATTTATAAAAAATTTTATGG
The DNA here is from genome assembly GCA_964465775.1 of uncultured Clostridiaceae bacterium. Lineage (GTDB taxonomy): Bacteria > Bacillota > Clostridia > TANB77 > CAG-465 > CALXJE01. Next base: position 1,376 of record CAYXLQ010000097.1, on the reverse strand, counting down.
AGATGTTTATTATTCCAAATATAGACAGTCCATACAAGCAAGACAGGGCTAAAGACGAACTACCCCAAAGTGCTGCTGGTAGAACAGTTATGACGACCGAACCTAAATTTGTTCCTAATGAATCTGTAGAAATATCTTTAGATAACAATGTCAAAATGAGAACTAGGCTAGTTGATTGTGTAGGATATATGATAAATGATGCAATCGGCCACATGGAAGGTGATCTTCCTCGAATGGTAAAGACTCCTTGGAGCGATGATGAAATTCCATTTATTCAAGCAGCAGAAACTGGTACTAGAAAGGTTATAACAGACCATTCAACTATAGGGCTGGTTGTTACAACAGACGGAAGTATTACCGATATAGAACGCGGAAATTATGTAGATTCTGAAGAAAGAGTTGTAAGAGAATTAAAATCTTTAAACAAACCTTTTATTGTATTGCTAAATTCAAGAAATCCTGAAGATTCTGAAACCGAAGAACTTCGTAGTTCGTTAGAAAAAAAATATAATGCTCCTGTTGTAATTTCTGATATACTTAATCTTAAAGAGAATGATATTGAAAATATATTTAGTAGAGTTCTGGAAGAATTTCCAGTATCTGAAATAGGATTTAAACTTCCTGCATGGTTTAATGTTCTGGATATAGATCATCCTTTAAAACAAGACTTGATTTCAATCGTAAAGGATAATTTTTACGAAGATACTTCTATAAGAGAAATAAATAACATTGTAGAAAAATTAAAAACATCTACAAACTTATTTGATAGTATAACTATTGACAGTGCTAATATGCAAGATGGAAATGTTAAGATAATCATGAACATTAAAAATACATTCTTCTTTAAAGTACTAAGTGAAAAATCTCGTATCCCTATTGAATCTGAAAAAGATATATTTAAAGTTATCGATGATTATTCTTCAATAAAACAAAAGTATGATAAAATTGCAATGGCTCTAGAAGAAGTAAATATAAAAGGATATGGAATTGTAACACCTCAAATAGAAGAACTTACTCTAGAAGAACCTGAAATTGTAAAACAAGGTTCTAAATATGGTGTTAAACTTAAAGCTAGTGCTCCATCTATACACATGATTAAAGCAGATATTGAAACAGAGGTTTCCCCTATAGTAGGTTCCGAAAAGCAGTCTGAAGACTTAGTAAAATATCTACTTTCTGAATTTGAAAGTGATCCTAAAAAGATTTGGGAGTCTAATATTTTTGGGAAATCTCTTCATGAACTTGTAAATGAAGGTTTACACAATAAATTATACCGTATGCCAGACGAAGCACAAATGAAAATACAAGAAACATTACAAAGAATTATAAACGAAGGATCTGGGGGCTTAATCTGCATAATATTATAATAAGTTTTC
>CAYXLQ010000096.1:0-2012 GCA_964465775.1 uncultured Clostridiaceae bacterium | reverse complement strand
ATATTAGTTGCTTTATTTTGCTCTTGCAGTTGATTATCCTCAACTATTACATCTATATCTTGATCTTCATTATCTTCAACGAATATTTGTTCTTGAACTTCTCCTTGCTGATTAAATGTTGGTGCTTCAGTAATTACTTGCTCTGGTTCAAAAACTCCTATCATAATGAAACTGATTATAAAAAGTGTAGAAGTGTAAATAGCAGCTTTTTTCCTTGTCGCATTTTTGTCCCAAAATAATAAAGATTGTGGTTTGAACATTCCGAAAATAAATGCAAAAATACTGAATAACCATATCAAAACAAATATTCCTGACATTTTCTCTCTCCAATCCAATTGTTTTATAAATGATATAAGTACAATACCCAGAAAAAGTTATTTACAATAGCTAGTAAAAGAGCTAAATTAACAAGTACCATTATTCTAGTAAAACTATTAAGCATATCTTTTCTTTTGAATATCGAATAAACAAATAATATCAATAACACCGTGAAAAGCTTATATATAAATCCGTATAATGTAGGATTTTCACCCTCAAATGCTATAGCTGCTGCTATAGGATTTAGTTCAAGTCCTCCTGCGGTTATAACTAACAATGTTGAAATGTAATCTAGCATTGTTAGCAAGGAAAATGAGATTATCATATTATATGGAGATAATTTTTTCAGAACTATACCTCTCTCAATATAAAGTTATTCTAAAAGGCATATTAGTTAAGCATTAACCTCTTCTAAAACTTTTCATTGCTTCTTCCAGCTCATCATCGACAATATGAGTGTAAATTTGCGTGGTGCTAATATACGAATGACCAAGTGCTTTCTGAACAATTCGTATATTTTTAGTCGCTCGTAACAGATCCGTGCCAAATGTGTGCCTTAAACTATGTGTTGTTATATCCTTTTCAATGCCAGCCTTTTTGGAATATATGGCGATCATCTTTCTAACGGCTTTACCATCTAATTGTTTCAAATTCCTTGAAGTGAAAACATACACCGATTTACCCCACTCAGTAAATTGTCTTGTTTTCCAGTCTTGTAATGCCTTTATAGTGTCTTCATCCACCCATAACACTCTATCTTTCTTGCCTTTGCCTTGCACTACTTTTAATTGCCCAGTCATTAGATTAACGTTTTTCCATTGCAAATTAGACATCTCAGACAGTCGCAAGCCACTAACTAATATTAATTGTATCATTACCTTATTTCTATGTGGAGTGGGATATCTTAAATTAAATTGACTTAATAATTTTATTTGTTCTTCTTTTGTTAAAACCTCTGGAATTTTTCTACTCATTTCTATATATTACCTCCAAATCCTTGCTTTTTGCTGAAAATGTGAATAATACCCTTAATGATGCATTATAAGGTATCATTCACATCTAAATTAAGCATATCAAGGAAATGGCTAAAACACAACTATAAAGGGGTATTATTCACATTCTATGTTTTAGTTGAAAATTTTGAAATTACGAAAAAATCCTACTACCGTAGAAGCACTTATTTATAAAACTTAAAGAACTTCTGTACTGTAGTAGCAACACATATGAATGTTATGCCTTATATTAAGTTTTGGTAGACTTAACTATGTTAACAATCTTTTCTAACTTAATACATTTTTGTATAAAAGGGCTTTCACAAGGTTTATTGACTTTTTGGGGGTTAGCATAATTATCATGATATCTTTTATATTTCTCATAATCTTGCCATTGTCGTGGTCTTCTTTCTAATATTCGGGGGTCAAAATGGAAATCTTTAAATGGAATATCCATTACTCCATGTATATTTTTATTAATAACCCATACTTCTTCCTCAAAGTTAGAAATATGACAACAATCTTTAGGAAAGAATAAATATTTATGGTGCATTAAAATATCCTTGCTTGATATATAGTGTTTAACAAAAATACTTCTTGCTTTATAAATACTGTCAGAAGTTGTATAAGAACTAATAATATTTGTTCTCATACGGATTATATCTTTTCCATCTGATAATTGATCAATTATGTATTCCTCTT
>CAYXLQ010000095.1:0-2229 GCA_964465775.1 uncultured Clostridiaceae bacterium | reverse complement strand
GGACTTGCGTCATTGCATCAATTAAGAGGTAGAGTAGGAAGAGGTAGTTATGAATCGTTTTGTATATTAAAAACTAAAATACAAGCTGTAAACAGTATGAAAAGATTAAAAATAATGGAAAGCAGCAATGATGGTTTTAAGATAGCAGAACAAGATTTAGAATTAAGAGGACCTGGAGATTTTTTTGGAACTAGACAACATGGATTACCTGAATTTAAGCTTGCAGATCTAATGAAAGATATGACAACACTTAAACTTGCAATGGAAGCAGCAAAGGATACAATAAAAGATGATCCTATACTAAGAAAACCAGAAAATCAAAACCTTTCTAATGAATTTAAAAGAAGATTTAAAGAACAATTAGAATATGCAAATTAGAAATTGATATTTATGCTGTAGACAAAAATAAATTATGACTATATATAAAATACTGAGATATGAAATCTCAGTATTTTTTGTTCTTAAAATCATATAACATTCATAATATATAGAAAAAGGCATGGAGGTAATTTTATGGAGATGTTAAAGCAATACACAAAATTTATAATTATTTCACTTATATTTGGAGCAATATTAACATGTTTAATAGGTGTGCTTTTCGCATATACTAATGTAAGTGATACAATGATGGGAACTTTAGTTTTTGTTGGGGTTGGACTTAGTATTTTTATAGGAAGTACAATGTTAAACAGAAAAATAAAAAAGAAAGGTTATATATATGGTGCAATATTTGGTATTGTACATTTGTTACTTATTTATACTTTTTCATCAATTGCGTTTTCAGGGTTTATTATAAACACAACGGTCCTTATATACGTAATAATGTCTGTTATGACGGGTGCAATTGGTGGAATAATTGGGGTTAATATATAGGAGAGAAAATATTAATGGATAAAATAATATCTAATTTTAAAAAGAAAAGAGTGATAGTATTAACAATTTTGCTCGTTTTTCTTATTATACTATATATACTAGTTATATGTATGGAATCAAAATCTGCTTTTTCTAGTGAAGCAAGATTTATTAAAAGTTTAAAAGATATGGAAATATGCCTTCGGAGGAGAAGCTGTAGGAATTAAAATACTCGCAACAGGTGTTTTAGTAATGGAAACAGAAAATCAAGCTAATGTACAAATGGGAGACATTATATTAGAAGTTAATGATACAGCCATAGAATCTAACAGCGAACTTATAGATCATGTTCAAAAATCTAAAGGTAAAAGTATTAAATTAAGGATAGATAGAAATGGCAAGAAAAAAAACATAACGGTAGATCCGACATATTCAGAAATGAATAAAACATTTGAATTAGGAATATGGGTAAAGGATAGTAGTGCAGGAGTTGGAACTATTTCTTTTTATGATAAAAAAAGTAATGCCTTTGCTTCTCTTGGACATGGAATTACAGAAACAAGTAATAACATTATATTACCTATTAATACAGGAGGAATAGTTAAAACTAAAGTTACAAATATAAAAAAAGGTGAAAGTAGAAATCCAGGAGACATTAAAGGAGTGCTATATACCGATGTTTTACGGACAAATTCGCAAAAACACACAGTATGGCATATATGGACTATTGGAAGAAAAAATGTATAATACTAAAGAAACGATTGAAGTAGCTCCTAAGCTTGAAGTAGTAGAACGGAAAAGCTAAAATATATTGTACACTAAATGAAAACAAAGTCGAAGAGTTTGAAATAGAGATAGTAAGAGTTCTTTATGGCTCTACAGGTAATAAAAATATGGTAGTGAGTATAACAGATGATAAGTTGTTAAATAAAACAGGAGGGATTGTTCAAGGAATGAGTGGGAGTCCAATAGTGCAAAATGGCAAATTGGTAGGGGCTATTACACATGTATTTTATAACGATCCAACACAGGGATACGGAGTATTTGCAGAAAACATGATTGAAGATATAAAAAACATGAAATAAAATAATATGAGACTTCTAAAACACGGTTATGTTATATAAATATATAAAATTAAAAACTATGCTAGTATAAAAAGCATGGTTTTTTTACATAATAAGTAAAATACTGTAAAATGCTGTTAAACAGGAGAATCAAACTTAAAGAATATTATAAAAAAAGTACATTTACTCTTGAAATTTTTTGCTAATATAGGGTAAAATTAGGACGCATATAAAAAATGAAGGGAGTGAAAATAAAATGAACAAAAAGAATATGATATATATAACTATATCTTTTTTACTTGTTTTTATATTT
>CAYXLQ010000094.1:0-2319 GCA_964465775.1 uncultured Clostridiaceae bacterium | reverse complement strand
AAAGAATGTTGAGATGAGAATTTTATTTCCCACCCCAACATTTATTATACAGCCTTATAAATGCAATAATGGAACATAGAGAGTAATCTTTATGTTTTTTGTTTATTAGAAAATGAATAAAAGAGTCTTTAAGGCATAATATGGTAAAGAAAGACAAGGAGAGAATATGTCAAAAATATGGTCGTTTATGATAATAATTTCAATAGTAGTAGCAATGGTTTTTGGTGTTTCTGAAAAAATTACAGGAATAATAATGGAATCGAGTATAGAAGCTACTGGAAATGTAATTAAACTTATAGGTATGACATGTTTTTGGAGTGGAATATTTAATGTCCTTGAAAAAACAAGTATTATAAAAAAAATATCCGGGTCACTTACTAAAGTACTTCACAAACTCTTTAAAAAAGAAAAACCAAGCCTAAAAGCATTGGAAAATATAAGTTTGAATGTTACATGTGACATGTTGGGTGTTGGTAATGCGGCGACGGTATATGGGCTAAAAGCAATGGAGGAACTACAAAAAGAAAATTCAACTAAAGATAAAGCAACGGATAATATGGCTACATTTATGGTGATGAATTCAGCATCAATACAAATTATTCCGACAAGTATGATAACACTTAGGGCAATGTATAATTCTCAAAATCCAGTAGAAATAGTACCGTATGTTTGGTTAGTCAGCGTTGTTGCTCTTATATCAGGTTTAATGGCATGTAAAATTTTAAATAAGGTGATAAGGTAGTTAATATGATTGAGTACATATCCATAATAGCAATACCAATGTTAATATTTATAATTGTTTTAACGGGAACAATAGAAAAAAAGGATGTTTTATCTTTGTTTGCAGAAGGAGTTATAAAAGGTTTGCAAATGATGTATAAAATTTTTCCCCACATTTTAGCAATAATGATAGGTGTAGCATTATTTAAAAATACAGGAGCAATGGAGTTAGTATTCAAACCTTTTGCAATCCTCTTATCTAAAATTGGAGTGCCTGAAGAAATACTTACACTTGCGTTATTAAGACCGATATCTGGTGGAGCAGCTAATTCTATAGTAATGGATATTTTTAAAGAATACGGACCAGACTCTGAACAAGGGAAAATAGCATCGATACTTATGGGGGGGACCGAAACAACATTTTATGTTATAACAGTCCTTTTTGGAGCTGTTGGTATAAAAAAGATTAGAGGAACATTAGTTGCAGCCTTAATTGCGGATGCCGTAGCCATAAGCATTTCAATTTATATTGTTTTAGCAGGCTTAATATAAATACAACTAAAAACTTAAATTGCCAGTTAATGCTTGACATTAAAAATATATATAATATAATTTTAAAAAAAATATTAGGTTGTAGGTGTTATATGAAAAAAAGAAAAGAAGTGTATGATTTGTATTGGTATTTTGCATATGAAAGACAAAAAATATTTATTAAAAAGAAAAACGCTGAAAAAGCACCATGGACAGAAGATGCTATCCTTCAAGAATACAAGTTTTGTAATAGTTATAGGGTAAATGATAGGGTTAGTCAATATTTATTAAAAAATGTGATTTATAACGGTATTCAGTATAGCGATGAAGATATGATATTCAGGATAATATTATTTAAAATATTTAACAAGGAATCAACTTGGGAGTTATTGGAATCTAAAATAGGTGATATAACATTATCTACGTTCACCTTTAAGGAATATTCTGATATTTTAGAAAATGCAATGAACAACGGAATTAAAATATATAATGATGCTTATATTAGTTGTGCAAACAAAGCATATGGATATAACAGAAAGCACAATAATCACTTATCTCTTTTAAAGCAAATATTTATAGAAGATAAGTCACACATGAAAATATTAAAGGCAAAAACAATGAAAGAAGCTTTTGATATATTAATAAAGTATCCTTTAATAGGAAATTTTATGGCATATCAATTAATAACTGATATAAATTATAGTGATGTTGTGAATTGGAGTGAAACAGAATTTACTGTTGCAGGTCCTGGTTCAGAACGCGGAATAAAAAAATGTTTTGAAAACATTGATGGTTATACGAAAGAAGAGATAATTAAATATATGTGTAATCACCAAGAAGAAGAATTTGCAAGATTAGGTCTTGATTTTAAAGGAATAGAAAGTCGTCCACTCCAATATATTGATTGCCAAAATATATTTTGTGAATTAGATAAATATTGTAGACAGGCTTTACCAGAGTTAAAATCGAACAGAAACAAAATAAAAAAGAAGTATAGAGCAAATAATGAGAAAATAGAATATGTATACCCTAAAAAATGGAATGTTGTATAGGCATATAAATAGTTTT
>CAYXLQ010000093.1:0-2367 GCA_964465775.1 uncultured Clostridiaceae bacterium | reverse complement strand
AAATAAAGAAGGTGTCAAATTGACACCTTCTAATTTATTATAGATAATTCTCAACAAGAAGTCGACAGGTAGTGGAAATAAACATAGAGTTTTCTGGAGTTTGTTTATGTTTTGAAAGAGTCTTTCCGAAAATCTTGTTTATAGTTTCTGGATTTTTTTCCGATGTTGTTCCAATAGCATGACGAATTGCTCTTTCTACCCTGCTAGGAGTTGTATTGCCGATTTCCTTACATATTTTATCATAGAGTTTTGTATAACCTCCTTCAATATATAGAGAATCCTTACAGAAAGCAGAATATACATGTCTCAAAAATAAATAACCTTTAATATGAGGTGGAATTCCTAAATCTCTCATCATTTTTGTGATTGATGTATCTGTAGTACAAACTTGGTTCTTTGACATTTCCACCTGGTTTTCCAATTCTACAGTCCTGTTTAGTGTTTTTGCGGTTTCAATGTTATTGATATCCCCTATAAAGATACTCCGGTTTTTGGCAATACCCACTAGTTCTTTGTCATCAGTTAAGATTAAATACATTAATTTTTTCCTCCTTAATAATAATTATTGTTAAGTCTCGAAATAAACTAAAAGTATTATACAACAAAAACAAAGTTATGTCAAGTTGATAAGAAATGAGGAATAAATAAAAACATATAGCTTTACAAATTTAATTGATATATAGTATAATTCATAATAAAGAAGGAGGAATAGAAAAGATGGCAATATTAATAACTGGTGGAGCTGGATATATAGGAAGTCATACATGTGTAGAATTATTAGAAAGAGGAGAAAAGATAGTAGTACTAGACAATTTTAGTAATAGTAAACCTGAAGTAATAGAAAACATAACAAAGATTACGGGTAAACAATTCAAGGTATATAATGGAGATATTTTAAATAAAGAAGATGTATTAAAAGTATTCTCAGAAAATGATATAAATGAAGTTATACATTTTGCTGGACTAAAAGCTGTTGGAGAATCAATGGAGAACCCTTTGAAGTATTATCAAAACAATGTAGTAGGTTCACTTATATTAGTTGAAGTAATGAAAAAATATGGATGTAAAAAAATAGTTTTTAGTTCATCGGCAACTGTTTATGGAGTTCCAAAGGAAGTACCTGTTTCAGAAGGATTTCCACTTGACCCTGAAAATGTATATGGTAGAACAAAATATATGGTAGAGAGAATATTAGAAGATATTGCTATGGCAGACAAGGATTTTTCAGTTGCATTATTAAGATACTTTAATCCTGTTGGAGCACATAGAAGTGGATTAATCGGAGAAGACCCAGAAGGAATACCTAATAATCTTATGCCGTATATTGTTGGTGTTGCTTCAGAAAAATTCGAGTGCCTTAGAGTTTTTGGAGATGATTATGAAACAAGAGATGGAACTGGGGTAAGAGATTATTTACATGTAGTAGATTTAGCAGATGCACACTTAAAAGCTCTAGATAAAATAAGAGAAGAAAAAGGAACAAAGATATATAATTTAGGAACGGGAAAAAGTGTTTCTGTTCTAGAACTTATAAAAGCATTTGAAGAAACAAATAATATTAAAATAAATTATGTTGTAACTCCAAGAAGACCAGGGGATATTGCAGAATGTTGGGCTAGTCCTAAAAAAGCCAAAGAAGAGTTAGGATGGTCTGCAGATAAAACAGTAGATGAGATGTGCAGAGACTCTTGGAACTATGCAAAAGGAAAAATAGGTGACAAAAAAAATGAAAAAATCTAAAATTATAATTATTGTAATTGTTGCAATAATTATAATAGCTGTAATAATTTTTGTAAAGTGTAAATATGACAATGATTTCAATAAAGGTATTGACAATAAATTTATAGGTATAGTTATTGAAGTTATAGATAATCGGTATAATAGTAATGCCTGAAGAAAATGAATACGAAAGAAGAAGTTCGGATAAATTTCTAATTAACACTAAAGAAAAATATAAAATAGGAGATAGATTGATAATAACATACACTGGAGGAATAATGGAAAGTTATCCTGCTCAAATAAATGTCAAAAATATCAAGAAAAGTTAAGAGGGTGAGGATATGTTGAAAAATAAAGTGATAACATTAATAGCATTATATTTAAAATAATAGGGAGATTATGATGAAAACTATAACAATAAAACAACCCTGGGCAACCTTAATAGCCAAAGGGTATAAAGAATATGAATTTAGAAAATGGAAAACAAAATACAGAGGAGATATTCTAATACATGCAGGAAAGGGATTAGATAATAAAGCAATGAAAAGATTTGAAAACTTAAATTTGGAATATCTGACAGGATGCATTATAGCAAAAGCAAAAATTACAGATTGCATATGTGTAGATGAAAAATTTATAAATAAAGTT
>CAYXLQ010000092.1:0-2515 GCA_964465775.1 uncultured Clostridiaceae bacterium | reverse complement strand
AAAAACAAAGAAAATAGTTTTTACAGGAGATTTAGGAAATGAAAATACTCCAATCATACGTGATCCTGAAATTGTTGAAGATACAGATATTCTTGTAATAGAATCTACTTATGGTGGTAGATTTCATGGAGAGATGCAAGAACAATCAACAGAGCTAATGTCTATATTTATTGACACGATAGAAAGAGGCGGTAATGTAATAATACCATCATTTGCTGTGGGGAGAACTCAAGAAATAATATATGAAATTAATAAATATGTTGAAAAAAATGAAAACTATGTTAAACAACTTGCAAATATACCAGTTTATATTGATAGTCCACTTGCGATAAATGCTACAAAAGTATTTGAAAAAAACCCGGATTGTTATAACGATGAAGCATTACAATATTTGTTAAAAGGGGACAACCCATTAGCATTTAAAAACTTACATTTTGTTGAAACTGCAGATGAATCTAGAGCTTTAAATGAAGACACCACACCTAAGATTATTATTTCAGCTAGTGGTATGTGTGAAGTTGGAAGAATAAAGCATCATTTAAAATGGAACTTATGGAGGCCTGAAAGCACAGTGCTTTTTGTAGGATACCAAGCAGAAGGGACACTTGGAAGAAGAATAAGAAATGGTGAAAAAATTGTTAAAATATTTGGTGAGGAAATTGGTGTAAATGCGGAAATACGAACACTTGATGCCTTTTCAGGGCATGCCGATCAAGAAGGCTTGATAAAATGGATAGAAAACATGAAGAAAAAACCTAAAAAAATATTTTTAGTACATGGTGAATATACAGGACAATTAAAGCTAAAATCAGAACTAGAAGAAAAACTCAATATTGATTGTGTGATTCCAGAAATACAAGATTCATATGTTATCAACAATAACTTTGAATATGAAAAGGACAAGTTAAATTTAAAATATATTTCTACAAGATTTGAAGTTTTAGAACTTTTATCAGAATTGAAAGAAAATATTGATAAAATGACAAATGTTGTTAAGTCACATATAAAGCAAAATGTTAAAGAGGAGGAACTGGCTGGATTAAGAGAAAGATTAAGCAACTTAAAAGATATCATTGATAAAGTAAAATGATGATATAAATGGAGGCAACTATATGAATATGAATGATTACAATGGTATATCTTTAATAGTGTTAATAATAACTGTTATAATAATGATAATACTAGCTGGAGCAATACTTCTATCATTAAATAGTAGTATTATTATAAATAAGGCACAAGAAGCTAACTTTAAAACAAACATGAATTCATATAACCAACAATTAAATATGTATGTTTCAGATGAATACTTAAAAACAATGGTAAACAATCTAGAAGACTTAAATGCAGAAACATATGAGGAAATTCAAAAGATAATTAAAGGTATTACTGAAGAACATGCAAAAAAGATTAGAATAATAAAAGGTAAACTACTGTATGTAGGTTCTGATTTAAAAGAAATAGAGTGGGCAAAAGAAGCTAATATTTCATTAGAACTACCATATGTTAAAGAAGGGATTATACTGTGGTATGATGGAATATACAATGGAGGAATAGGAATACATACAGAGAATTCAAGCACAAACAAATCAATATGGAAAGATTTGAGCGATTCAGGAAACAATGCAACAATAACTGCAAGCCCTTTTAATGCAAATAGTGGTTGGACTTCAAATAGCTTTAGTTGTGATACAGGGTATACAGGACAAATACTTTCTAATAGTGAAATATCAAATGTCCAGAGTTTTACTATAAATTTAACAGGAGCATTTGATACTAATAAAGATACTCCAAACTTTCCTAGAATATTTTCAACTAACGGCACTTATACTAGTGTATATGAATTTATAAATGGTTTAGATATGACTATTGTAAACTCAAATAATCACATTAATGGGTATGCATCAAATGGAATTAATGATTACTCGAATAGCACAAGTATAAATTATGGTCCAATAGGGAAAGTATACATTACTATTACCTATGATATAAATACAAAAACAATAAAAGTCTATAGAGAAGGAGAGATTTTTTCATCTCAAGTTTTGAATAAAATTTCTAATATAAATGTTGATAGGATTGCAATGAATTTTGCAAGAAGAGATACAACAGGTAGCTATGAATATAATGCTATTAGACTATATAACAGATTGTTATCAGAAGATGAAATACAGCAAAACTACAAGTTAGATAAGAGTAGGTTTTCTTTATAATGTAAAGGGTTAGTAGTTATAAAATTTCGTATCCAAAAGTATATTTACACAGCTAAAATTGGCTGGTAATAATAAAAGATATAAAATGAGCAAAACTGCTCATTTTTTTCATTAAAAATATTCTTCCACCCTGATTAGGTTATCAATTGTAGTATATATAGCGGCAGTTATAATGCTAGATAATATAGAGATATAAAATCCTGAAACGATGTATCTTGTTAGATATATTATTATACAAGCAGAAAAAAAGCCTACAAATCCTTTATTAATAAAACTGTTCTTAACGTCAAAAACTATACAGAGCA
>CAYXLQ010000091.1:0-2517 GCA_964465775.1 uncultured Clostridiaceae bacterium | reverse complement strand
ATAGGGCTCTTAGGAAGTTTTCAGATGAACAAATTAAAAACCTATCTATTATAACAAGACTTTATGAAGGAGACTCAGAAAGTTTTTATGAACTTATAAAGGAATATAAAAATTCTAGAGATAAAGCAGAAAGTGAAGAAGATAAAAAGTATTTCCAAAAACAAATAGACTGGCTAGAAGAAAGATTTCCTGAAGGGAAATATGAAGATGTAATAGGGCTTTGTAAAGTAGCAAAACTCCAAGGAGAAGATGGAATAATAGACCAAGACTATTCATTAAATCCTGGTAGGTATGTAGGGGTAGTTATAGAAGACGATGGAATGACAGCAGAAGAATTTAAAAATGAGCTATTTGAATTGAATGATGAGTTTAAGAAATTAAATGAAGAAGCTAATGAATTGGAAAAGAAGATAGAGGAGAACTTGGATAAATTGGTGATTGAGTATGAATAAATGGAGAGATTTGGCTAATAAGAAATGGGACGATTTGAAAGATATTACTTGGCGAGAAGTTAGATTAGGTGAATATATAGAAACTTTAAAAGGAAATGCATTTAAAAGTTCTATTTACAAAAATATAGGAATTCCCGTTGTCAGAGCCTCTAATTTTACACAGGAATCAATAGAAAAAGATAATATCGTATATATAGACTATGACAAAAGTTATGAAAGATTTATCTTGAATAAAAGAGATGTCTTATGTCAAACAGTGGGTTCATGGTTAAATAATCCAAATTCTTTAGTAGGAAAAGTAGTAAGAGTTCCACATTATCTTGATGGAGCTTATCTAAATCAAAATATAGTAAAAATCATACCGATTGAAGGCTTAAATAATGACTTTTTATTTTACAGATTAAAAGTTGAAGACTATAAACATTATTGTGTTGATAATGCACAAGGAGCCGCTAATCAGGCAAGTATAACATTAAAAACTATAAGAAGATTTAATTTTACACTACCAAATCTAGAAATCCAAGAAAAAATAGCCGATGTTCTTTCAACCTATGACGAATTAATAGAAAACAATAATAGAAGAATAGAAATTCTAGAAAAAACTGCAGAAGAAATATATAAAGAATGGTTTGTAAGAATGAGATTTCCAGGATATGAAAATACTAAATTTATACAAGGTATACCTGAAGGATGGGAAGTAAAGAAGATTGGAAATATTATAACTAAATTAGAGTCAGGAAAAAGACAGAAAAGTAATAATGAAGAAGAGAAAACGGTAGTTAGTTTAGGGGCCGGGGATATAAAAGGTTTAGGCGAGTACTCTAATTCTAACGAATATCTTATTCCATATACATTTTTTAAAGAAATGAATAAAGGAGTAGTTGAAGACAAAGATATAGCAATTTATAAAGATGGAGCATATACAGGGAAAACTACAATGTTTAGAGACCAATTTCCATATTCTGAAATTGCTGTTAATGAACATGTTTTCTTAGTTCAATGTAAAGATTATAAGCTACAAAACTATTTACTTTTCACACTCATGCAAAATTCATATTTCGATTTAATGCAAATATTAAGTATGACATCCGCACAACCTGGTTTAAATCAATCAAAATTTAAGAATATTAAAATAGAGGTTCCAACTAAAAATTTGATTGATGAGTTTCATGGAATATCAGAAATACATCTTAAAGAAATATTCAATTTAGCAAAACAAAACCAAAACTTAATCAAACAACGTGATTTACTCTTACCAAGACTTATGAATGGAACTATAGAAGTAAAATAGAGGAGGGATATATGTGGGTAAAGTTTTAACTGAAGATATTATAGAAAAGGCCTGTATAGAAAGATTGACTTCTAACAAAGATTATAATCATATAAATGCATTTGTTTCAAAAGATCTTGTAGATTCTAAAGAAAATATTTTAGAGACTATTAAAGATGGGACAGGAAGAAGAAATGTGAAAGAGATCATATTGCCTAAGGTTTTATTTGATTCTTTAAAAGCTATAAACCCACAAATACCTGACAATATATTACATGACATAGTAGAAGACCTTAGACTATATTCAACAAATAAAGATATAAAAGATATAAACTATGAAAATTATAAAATGATTAAGGATGGAATAAGAGTAGAATATGAAAAGGATGGAAAGAAAAAACAGGATATTGTTCGACTAATAGCCTTTAACAATGCTTATAGAAATGATTTTACTGTAGTTTCTCAAATGTGGATAAGGGGAGAGCTCTATTTTAGAAGACCAGACCTAATACTATTTGTAAATGGCCTACCCCTTGTTTTTATAGAGCTTAAAAACTCTGATATAAAACTAAAAACAGCCTATGACAAAAATCTAAAGGACTATATAAGAGATATTCCACAACTTTTTTTCTTTAATCAATTTTGCGTACTATCTAATGGAGTTGAAACTAGGATAGGAAGTTTTACTGCTGGCTATGAACACTTTTTTGAATGGCTAAGATTAAAAGAAGAAGATAAGGTTAATAGAAAAGAAATAAGAAAAGAGGGGACCAGTCTAGAATATTTAATAGATGG
>CAYXLQ010000090.1:0-2612 GCA_964465775.1 uncultured Clostridiaceae bacterium | reverse complement strand
ATTCATATTCATTTCTCCCAGATGTAGCAATTCCAATTGTTATTTCGTCACTATATGTATATTTTGATAATACAATTTTGATTGCAGACAGAAAAAGAGTATTTGGGGTACAACTATTGTTTTTACAGAAATCTAGTATTTTAGAGCCTAATTCAGATTTAATTTTTCTAATATATTTTCTTCCATTAAAACTTCTGATTTTATTTCTTGTATAATCTGTTTCTAACGAGGTTAAGGAAAATCCATTAGAAAGTCTTTTTATAAAATATTCTTCTGCATTTTTATATTTAAAACTATCTTTAATATTAATAACATCATTTAAATAATCAAAAAAATCATTTGTTTTTTCTGGTTCTTTATTATTGTTATAATATTCTTCTAGTTTTTTTAAAAATATATTAATTGATATACCATCAAAAATTATATGATGACCATCAAACAATAAGTAAATGTGTTTTTCTGTAATAAATATAGCAATCCTAATTAATTCATCTTCTAATATGTTAAAAGGTTTTATAAAGTTTTCTTTTGCTTCAAAATATTCTTCTTCTGTCTTCTTAAATATTTTAATTTTAAAATCCTTTTTATTGTATTTTAACATTGCTTCAGAATCTTTTATTACTATATTACATTTGAAAACAATATTATTATTTACTAATTCTTCTATTGCTCTAATTACTTTTTCTACATTTACTGTCTTGTCCATTACAAGTTCTCCCGGCATATTATAAACTGTGCTGTTTGAATTCATTATATATGATGCAAATATTTGCTTTTGATTTGGTGATAACCTGCATATTTTTTCAGTATAGCTACTTTTTGTAACTCTTGGTACTCTTTTACTTTCATCAACTAATTTGGCTAATCTCCTTATAGTTATGTCCCCTAATATTTTTTTAACTGATAAATCAATTTGAAATCTGTTGTTTATTTCAGTTACAAGTCTTATTATATAAAAAGAATCCATACCAATATAAGTTAAATCTTTATCTATACTTATATTATTATCTTCAATATAACTTTCAATAATATTCAAAATAACTGTTTCTGTTTCTGTTTCTGGAAAAACAATTTTTTCTTCTCTATTATTATCTTTTGTCTTTATCTTTTCAAGTTCTTTTTTGCTTATTTTTCCAGTCAAAGTTAGCGGGAATTCCTCTAATCTTATAATTCTACTTGGCACCATATACTTAGGTAAACTTTTAGAAAGATGTTTACCTAACTCTATCGAAGTTGTTTCTATATCTTTATCTATTAAAGTATAATAAAGATTTATTTTTTCATCATTATTTAGAATTGCTGCTGCATTTTGAATGTTTTTATAGCTTCTGGCTTTTACTTCTATTTCTTCCAATTCTATTCTTAATCCATGTATTTTTATTTGACCATCGTTTCTTCCATAACAAAATACATTTCCATCAAAGCTAAACTTGCAAATATCACCTGTCCTATATTCTAGTTTACCACTAGATATTTTGAACATTTTATTTGTAAGTTTTTCATTATTAATATATCCATTACATACTCCATCTCCTGAAATATATAATTCTCCAGGAATTCCTATTGGTAAAAGTCTCTCTTTTAAATCTTTAATATAAAATTGTGTATTTGATAATGGCTTTCCTATCGTTATTTTTTTCTCATCAGTAACATTTATAAAACTTGAAAATATTGTTGTTTCTGTAGGTCCATACCCATTATAAACTTGTATTCCAATGCTACTTATGTCTTTTTTTAAATCATATGGTAACTTTTCGCCTGCCAATACAACTTTTTTAAGGTCTTTTAGTTCCGATATATCTTTTAATGAAGAAATTATAAATTTCATTCGTGATGGTGTTGATTGCATCATATCAATATTGTACTGTTTTATTAAGTTAACAATCAATTTGCTGATTCTCTGTTCATCTTCGTTTGCTATAACAACCTTTTTGCCTAACAATAGTGGAATAATGGCTTCAAATATAAATATGTCAAAACTTATTGTAGTTATTGATAATATAGCATCAATATTTTTAAAAACTTCATTACTTTTAAAATGCTTAAAAAAGTTCATTAAACTTTTATTTTTAATTTTAGCACCCTTTGGGTTTCCTGTTGTCCCTGATGTATATAATATTAAAAAGTTATCTTCTGATTTACTAACTATATTTAAATTGTTTTTTTCTATAGTTGTATCTATTATTTTATTAATTTGATTTTGATTAAGAATAACTTTAACATTACTATCTTTAAGCATATAATTTATTCTCTCTTGTGGCAAGCTTGGATCTATTGGTAAATATGCAGCACCTGCTTTTAATATACCTAATATTGAAATCATCATTTCAAATCCTCTATTGCACATTACTGCTATGACATCATTAGATTTTATATTATTACTTAGTAAATAATTTCCTATTTTATTTGATCTTTCATTAAGTTCTTTATATGTCATTTCTTTGTTTTCAAATACAAGTGCTACTTTTTCTTTACTACCATTTGCTTGTTTTTCAAATGTTTTAATTAATGTTTCTTTTTTATTGTAATTTTTAAAAGTATTATTAAATTCATATATTATTTTATTTTTTTCTTCTAAACTCATTATTTCAATATTTTTAATTGTGCTATTA
>CAYXLQ010000089.1:0-2614 GCA_964465775.1 uncultured Clostridiaceae bacterium | reverse complement strand
TTGTTTTATTTAATTCATTCTGAGATGTTGTCTCTGAAATGGGAGAAATATATACTGAAGTATTTACATCTCCAAATTCATATATGTTTGATAAAAAATAAGGAAATGTTGCTTGTCTAGGAAGTGTTGTCACATAGAACGTTCTAGCAAACCTTGATATTTTCGAAAATATTTCTAGATAATCAAAATGTGAGGCATCTATTCCTGATGGTGCCAATAAATCTTTTAATGTTGACCTATTTATTTTCATAACTTCTTCTACTTTTTGACCTTGATCCATAATATCGTCTTGATTAACATCAGTATTTGCTATTCTTTTTCCTTTTATATTCTTTTCTTTTTTCATAAGTTCCTCCTTATACTATCTTTTCATCGCCTGAATTTTCAGACTTTGATTCATTCGTTGTTAAGTTCTTTTTTTCATTTTTTTCTAAAACCTCTTCAACCTTATCATTTCGCCCTTCTTCTACAGACAATTCTCTAAATGTTTTTAACAAAGCTTCTTTATCTTCTTTTATTTCTTGAATTCTTCTTCTTTCATTTATTTTATAATCTTCAATAATTATTTTTTTTGCTCTTTCTTTTAGTTCATTACTGACTCTTTCTTTTTTCACTAAATCAATTGCCTGTCTACTAACCTCTTGTTCATATTCACTTTCTGCAGCTTGCGCTGATAAATAGTTTCCCTCTTCTATTGTTCTAGCCAAGGCTTCGATCGCCTTATATTCTGCTTCTTCTTTTATACCTTCTATTAGTTTCTTATGTTTTTTAGTAATTGCATCTTCCGAAGTAGAATATAGTCTGTGAAAACCTGTTTCCAAAGCATCTCTTACATTAATGTAATTTTCATCATCACGATTATAGGCAGAATATAGAAGTTCTGTAAGAGCATTTGAATTTAATATTTCAGAAGAAACAGAACACGTTAATAATCCACTCATTATATTCTGAACTCTAGTAAACAATTCTGTATAACACATGTCTGCAATTTCTTCTTTTTTAAATTCGGAACCTAATGTTAATTCCGAAGAATAATAAGAAACTACAATGTAAAAACTTCTTTGTAACATTGCCTTGTTTAAAGATAATCTTTCAACATATCTTACAATATCGTTACCATATTCTAATACGTTTAATATGCTTCCTCTTTTTATTTCAACTTCTTGTATCTCCTCATCTGTAGTTTCTAATGAATTCATAAGTACTGTATATTTAGTTGATAAATCCTCATATTCTTCTTCTAAAGTTTTCATATTATTCCTATATTCTAATATGCTTTCTTTTAAATCTATGTTTTGAGCTTGTACATATAGTTGAATTGGACTTTTCAAAGTGTTTAAAAAAGTAATAAAACCTTCTTCAACAGATAACTGTTCGATTTCAGACATTAAATTATAATTTATTCCTTTACACTTTATTACTGCATTATACTTTTTCCCTTTATCCTGTATAATCATATCATCTTCAATTCTATCAAAGTTCATAAAATTAAAAATATCTTCTTTATTTATTGCTGAATTTTGATTTTTCTTATAAGCATTTTCAGTTTTTGGGTTCCTTTTTAATTTTTCTTCATCTGAATTTTTTTCTTTTGTTTTTTTACTAGCTACATTAACTAACATCCACGTTAGTGCACCTATTAAAATTATAAAACCAAATATTATGATAATTATTCCATTTATTCCATTCATTACTTTGTTCCTCCCCTTATTTTTTCTCTTTTGTAATTGTATAGATATATCTTTTTCTTTCCTCTAAATAAAATTATTCTGATTAGTATATCTAATATATTTTCTCCTCCGGCTTTCCTAAGTGGTCCCATCACCGGCGAATCCGGTATCTTAACTGCTCCCATTATATAACCTATCCCTGCTATTAATACTACAATAATTAGTCCTACACCCAGTGAAATAGATAAAAATTTACCTATTAAGTTCCATATTAAAACTCCTATAAGCGCAAAAACAACTGTAAGAATAAAAGATTTAATCGTAAATATAAACAATATTCTCGATTCTCCTTTAACACTTCTTGGTACAAAATATGATCCACCCACAATATTTACCTCCTATCATTCTATTATAAAACTTCTCCTATTATCTTTATTATGAAATTTAAAAATGTTATTGTTGAAAAAGTCATTACTAATCCTATTAAAAACGGTAACCCTTTGCCTTTTAAATCTGCTTTCCTTTCTGCACTTGATAATAAATACTTTACTCCAACATATATTATAACTCCTACTGCAACATAGTTAAGAATATATATTATTGTTTCATATATCCTTATTACACTCTCCTCAGGAGTAATTATACTATCCGTTGGACTGTTTTCTACAAAGAAATACTTCATTGATCTAGTAAATATTCCCTGTAATGCAGACCAACCATAGAAGAATACTGCCGCTACTACTAAGCTAGTTAATCCCCCTTTTATATCTGCTTTCCCTTCTGCACTAGCTAACATATATTTTATTCCTAATATTACTGTTACTATAAGAAATGCTGCATTTCCTATTAACTTTATATACTCTGTTATATCATTTAAATAACTTTCATCTGCTCCTATGGTTGTTGTTTGAGATTTTTTAAAAAATTCAACTGAAGTAGTCCAC
>CAYXLQ010000088.1:0-2617 GCA_964465775.1 uncultured Clostridiaceae bacterium | reverse complement strand
GCTATTGCATTAAGACAAGTTACATCTAAACATTTGTTTTCACTTGCAAGAAGTTTAATAAGTGTAGATTCATACAAGGGACTATTGTCATGGACAGGAACATCTTTTGAATACTTTATGCCGAATCTATTTACAAAATCATATAAACATACATTAATTGATGAAGCATTACACTTTGCATCATATAGTCAAATGAAATATGGTAAGGCAGCAAATGTTCCATGGGGGATTTCTGAATCCGGTTTTGCAATGCAAGATAATATGCAGAATTATCAATATAAAGCTTTTGGAGTTCCTTGGTTAGGGCTTAAGAGAGGTTTAAACGATAACATGGTAGTTTCACCATACTCTTCAATTTTATGTATTACATTTACGCCTAGAAAAGTTTATCAAAATATGAAAGAATTAAAAAAGTATAAGGCATATGGCACATATGGATTTTATGAGTCAATAGACTTTACAAAAGCACATATAGGTAAAAACAAAAAATATGAAGTTGTAAAAACATACATGGCACATCATCAAGGAATGATACTTACAGCAATAAACAACTATCTTAATAAAAATATAATTCAAAAGAGATTCCATTCGGATCCAGATATTAAGGCATCTTCAATATTATTAAAAGAAAGAGTTCCAATGGGTGTAACAATAAAAGAAAATATTAATAATAAGTATAATAAATTTACTGAACCATCAATTGAAGAGTATACAAGTCATATTAGTTATACCGATGAAACACGAATATGTACAGAAAATGAGCGTGAGATGAATATCCAAACTAACGGAAGAATGCTTACTATATCATTAGATACTGGTGAAAATTTCATGTATTATAATAATTATGCTATTACAAAAAACAGATATGCTGATCGTAAGTCAATAAATGGTAACATGGTTATATTTACTGATAAAAATACAGGTAAAAAATGGTCAGGAACTTATGAACCAAACTATATAGCTCCTGAAAAGTATAATGCCTTATTTAATCTTTCAGCAAGTGAATTTTATAGAAAAGATGGGGATATAGAAACTTTCTGTAGAATGCATATAACACCAGAACACAATGTTGAAGTAAGAAAGTATTCCTTAGTAAACCATTCTAACGAAAGAAAAGAAATCGTAATTCAGACTTCATTAGAACTTGCTATGTGTGAAGAAGCGGCTAATATTGTACATCCAGCCTTTAATAATTTGAAGATTGAAATTAACCATGATAAAGACTTAGATGTTCTAATGGCAAAACACAGATCAAAAACCGATAAATCGGAGGATTTATTTGTATTTTCTAAATTAATAGGTATAGATTTAGGTGTAGATATGGAAACTGAAAAAGGGAAATTAATACAAAATGAAGGGGCAAATGCATTTTCAGGTAAAATATCTAATTATCCTCTTGCACCTGTTATGGCATATCGTGCACGTATTTTACTAGATCCTGGAGAAAGACAATCATTCTACTATATTGTAGGTGTATCAGAAGACAAATATTCTGCTTCACATGCAATTGTAAATCTTGATAAAGAAGGAATTGAAGATACATATAAGTTCATGATTCAAAAAGAAACAATTTCTGCAAGATATTTAAAACTAAAAAAGGGTATGGCACATGCATATAATAGAATAATACGTGATGTGTTTTTTGGAACACCAATAAAAAGAATGAGTGTAAACTCTTATTGGGATAAACCATTAAAACAATCTATGTTATGGAAGTTTTCTATTTCAGGAGATTTACCAATAATCCAAGTGCCTATAGGCAGAATTGAAGATACTGCATTAATAGATGAAATGGTTAACTTTATGGATTATGTAAAATATAGAAAGATAGATATAGATATTGTTCTACTTGTAGATGAAAATCCATTAACGGGAGAACCAATAAGAAAACATATTATGAAATATCTTTCTAAGGTTATATATATGTCATATAGTAAGCGGAAATATATATGTAATTAATGTTCAAACCATGACAGAAGATGAAAAAACTTTAATTAATTTTCTATCAAAGAAGACTATAAACAGCGTTGATGATTTAAAAATGGATACAATCGAAGAGGAAATCCAAGATATAAATGAGGTTGATGAGATATGAATAAAGATATAATTGCATTTAATAGTTATGGTGGATTCACTAAAAACGGGAGGGAGTATGTGCTTTTTAACACAGAAACCCCTGTTCCTTGGTGTAATATTTTAACAAACGAAAGATTTGGAACAGTTATTTCAAGTTATGGTACTGTTTATAGTTTTTATAAAAACAGTAGTGAATACAAGCTTACAAATTGGTCTAATGATTTTGCTGATTTTATACCAGGAGAAAAGTTTAAAGGTATTTTTGAAAATCATTATAATCTAAAGTATGGTTTTGGATATGTTAATGTATCTGAAGAGGATGAAAATATTTTAAAAAACATGGATATTTTTGTACCTATAGATGATGATTTAAAAATTCATAATATTATGATTAATAATAATAGTACGGAAAATAAAACAATAAGTATAACATATAAGCTAGATCTAGTTCTAGGTGTTGCAAAGGAACTTACAAATACACATATATTATGCAGAAACAGAGATAACCATTTAGAGTTTAAAAATTCATATAATGAACATT
>CAYXLQ010000087.1:0-2711 GCA_964465775.1 uncultured Clostridiaceae bacterium | reverse complement strand
ACTTAATCTTGCAAGAAAGTCAAAAGATTTCAGAGAGCAAAGCTTTAAAAATGAAAACATTAAAATATTTCCAGTTTATAAAGAATACGGCATTTTTTCAAGAAAGATAAACTCTATAGATCAATACATCGAATCAAATGTATATATGAAACTTTTACCAGAACATATTAAAATAACAAAAGATAGTGATTTTTTCAATTACCCGCTAATGACAATTTTGTTTAGAGGAATTGAATATAGCATTAGTCAAGAGGCACCAAAAATTATTGAAGCAATATGTAGTATAATAAGAATGACAACATTTAAAAAAACGTTAGGAAATAAGAGGATTAGATTTGATGATATGGCTTCATTAAGTACAACCTTTGCAGTTTATTACAATCAGCCAGGAACATTACCAACACCACCATATTCAAATGGCTACGGTTATTCTCATAAGACAAGCTTTTATAATATACTAGACGTATCTATAGATGATATTGAATTAGTAAGTGATGAAATATCGGATTTAATTACTAAACTTAATTCTTTAATGTTTTGTAACACAAGAAGTATTGATAAAGATATAATTGCTATGAAAGAAAAGTGGATCAATGCGTTATTACTATTTAATGAAGCTTATGAGCTAGCATCGCGTGAAAATTTCGATACTGCAAATATAATTTTACTAACAATTTTAGAATCATTATTTTTAAAGCGAAATACAAGAGGTTCAAAAATGAAACCCTTAATTGATAATATTACACCTAAAGTTAAAAATCAATTTACAGATAAATTTGTTGAAGATGTTATTACTTCTACTTATAGAAATAGAAATGATTTTGTTCATGAAGGTATAGGAATGAAACGTTATACTCCATATAAAAAAACATATGATTTCTCTGCTTTAATTGGAGGATTAGAACCTTTAAAATTTATTGTAAACAAGGATGATGAAAAACTTAATGATTTACAAGCTTTAAATTCTCTTTTTGAGTTAGTTATATATTGCATTGTTAATGATTATCAGTTTGATTTATAAATTTATGAACTAACTAGAGGATAACATTTCATAAAGAGTATACAATAAATAAAAAATAACAATAAATTAAGTTAATCAAGAAAACATATAAAAATGTTACATAGATATATTGAAATATATAAATTAGAATAAAAGGTGGGTAAGGTTGAGTTGAAAGAAAAAAAGGAAATTATAAATAGAGTCTATTATCAATTAAATAGAACCTATTATCAATACGTAGAGAGAAAGAGTAGAGATTATTATAATCTATTTGAAAGTCAGATAGTAATAAAACCCGAATTTGAAAAAGAATCTAAAATGAAAGAAAGGATAGGGTTTTATTTTTTTATTATGAATAATATTACAAGAGAAAGTGATTTACTTAAGTTAGCGGATAATATTGTTGATACTAATTTTAATGAAATATTCTTTCCTGGCTTGAAAGCACAAGATTTTGGAATTGATGCATACTATATAAACGATAAAGAAGAAGAACCAGAAATTTATCTGTTTAATTTTAAGTATAGAGACGAATTTGGAAATGGAGGACAAGGTGAGAATGAAATAAAATTATCTAAAGACTTTTTAGATGCATTAAAATATAATAAAAAACGTTCTCTTAAACATAAATCTCTAAAAATGTTTAATGAAATTAAAAGTATTCTCGATGAGAAAAGTAGTATTTCTATAAAATTATTTTTTGTTTCTAATGATACTCATGCATTAAATAACACACATGTTATAGAAAGTTTTAAGACCTCCTATGATGTTGATGTTATACCAATAGTACTTTCTGATATTTCAGAAATGACCTCTTTAAGACATTGGATTGTCAGCGCTGATCCGTTTGGTGTTTGATAACCCAATGACCCATGGCTTCAAACATTTATTTTCAAAGAAAAAGAGACATTGATATAGACTACAAACAAGAATATACGCATTATATTAACCTTGAAAAAATGGGGCAAATAATCTATTCAATTTTAGGATATCCTCATAGAGCAACATCTGGTAAATCTAGGATATTCGATAAGCATTATTCTTTGGTATATAGAAATTCTGAAATAGATTTTACTAAATGTCCAGAATATGTAAAAAAATACTATGAAATAAAAAATGTATATATATCTTTAAAATATGATGTAACAGATCAAAAGTTATTTTATATTTTATATATCCTATATAATACGACCAAGAAGTATAAAAATTTAGAAGAACTTGTTGAATGTTTTGAGGAACAAATTTCAAATTATAAACATACTAAAGATATTAGTGATTCTAGAAAGTTAATTTTACTTTTATTTAAAGAACGTGTTGATAAAGAATTAATCTAGAACAAATAGATGATATATTTGTCACTTGTACTTGATATATATAAAATGTGGATATTCCAACATACCGTTGAAGATTATATAGAAACGTCAATGTACAGAAAATTCAAAAAAATATCTAAATTGCAGGGCAATTCAGTTACAAAAAAAGCAAATTCAAGGATTGTAAGAATAGTCTAAAATGGTACAATATATGTATGAAATTGCTTATTTACTTGTGTAGCAAAATCAACACATCAAGTGGAAACTTTGTAGCATTTCATTTACAGCAAGACATCGTGGAATTAAATAATGCTACACTTCGGTGTGGCATTTTTTTTATGTGTTTGAAGTATTGTTGATATATGTTTGAAGTAGCAATGAGAAGGAAAGGGAACTTT
>CAYXLQ010000086.1:0-2712 GCA_964465775.1 uncultured Clostridiaceae bacterium | reverse complement strand
ATCAAGTGATAAACTGACAACTGACATGCAGTGAATTTGGAATTTTGATAAAGTAGAATAGTAAGATAAACTTAAGCGAGAAAATGTGAGTAGTCTGAAAGGCTACTCATCAAATAAACTATAGTTTTTTAAAAGCTATAGTTTATTTGTTTTATCTATATTTAAATTAGCATTTGATATTATTTCACGTATATTTGTTGCGTGAAAGTCAATGCCAAGTGAAGTTATTGTTTTATGATCTAGTAAATTTAACTCTTTTTCACTGAATTTAGTTATTATTGGTACACTAGAGTTTTTAGACAGTGTACTTAACAAGGTATCTTTATGTTTTACTTTTAATATACGTACATATGAAACGTTGTTAAGGAATTCAAAATCTTCTTTAGTAATGCCAAGTAAGATATGTATAAGGATTCTTTTGATTCGGCTTAAAGGATAACGTTTACTTTTAATTCTAAATATTAAATCGGTATAAGAGCTTGATTTAATTATGCTTTCGAAAATCTTATATTCTAATCCCTCAGAAACATCGTATATATTAGAAATTTCTTTTGGACCTAATTCTAAAATTTTGAATCTTAATAAAGAATACATATCTTCATTAAAAGAAAGACCTTTGGTTTTTAAAAGTTGTTTGTTTGTTTCTTCTGGCATGAATTTAGAAATTTCTATAAAGTTTTCAAGACCTACAAAAAGAGAGTCTCTAATACTTGTAGCACTAGAAAATAATGTGCTATTATTCAATTTTTTATCATTATGGTCTGCACCAATACGTTTTATGACATGAGGTTTTATATTGCTATTCAATTCTTTTAAAGACTTTATATATTCAATTCCTAAAATGTTGTTTGGTTTAGAAAGTTCATTGTATTCTTCGTCATTTAAAAACTTTTTAAATGCAAGACCCCTAGCTTCAGCATAGGATATTCCTTTTGTTAAATGCGAGATTAATTCCTCATCTATTTCCATTGAATTTTGAATAGACGCATCTGCAATTTTTGTTAATATATCTATGTTTGCGCATTCACCTCCAAACACTAAATAATCTATGGAATTTAAATCATTTAAAATTCTTACAGCCCCTTTAGAAAAAACCTCAGCACTTGCAGTTGCATATATTGCAGGAAGTTCAATAATGAGGTCCGCTCCACAATCAATAGCTATTTGAGCTCTTATAAACTTATCTGTTATTCCAATATTTCCTTGTTGAGTAAAACTACCAGACATTATAACTATAACATAATCAGCACCTGTTTGTTTTCTAGCTTCTTCAATTTGGTATTTGTGCCCGTTATGAAATGGGTTATATTCTGTAATAATTCCTGTTATTTTCAATAAATTCACTCCTTTACTTGATGTTTTAATTTCTTATAGCTATAATAATAACATAATATATTTATAAAAACAATTAGGAGGAATGATGAAAAAGGTTATAATATATACAGATGGAGCATGTAGTGGAAATCCTGGACCAGGGGGATATGCTGCAGTGCTTATGTATGATGAAAATATAAAAGAAATATCTGGCGGAGAGAAAGATACAACCAATAATAGAATGGAACTTATGGCAGCAATAGTTGCATTAGAAATATTAAAAGAACCATGTGAAGTAGAATTATATAGTGATAGTGCATATTTGGTTAATGCTTATAAGCAAGGATGGGTTGAGAATTGGAAAAAGAATGGCTGGAAGACTAGTGATAAAAAAGGAGTTAAAAATAAAGAGCTTTGGGAGAGAATAGAGCAACAAAGAAAAAGACATGCGATAGAGTTTATTAAAGTTAAAGGACATAGTGATAATGAATACAATAATAGGTGTGATGAATTAGCTGTTATAGAATCACAAAAATTCCAAAAGTAAGAAATGCTTGTATATTTAAATCACTTACAACATATTATGTGGTAGGTGATTTTTTTGTTTAAGAGATGGTTAAAAAAATACATAAATGATAATAATAAAATAATTGTTGTTTTGTTAATATCTATAATAGCAGGAATAATAGCAGGATTGATTATATATAATTTTTCGGTAAAAGAAGAAAGAATAACCCTTAAGGAACAAATAGTTGGGGTTATGCAAAACCATGGCAAGGAAGTTATAAAAACGAAAGTTATATACAATGGGATTAAAAACAATGTTGGATATATATTGATGTTATTTATATTTAGTATAATGCTGTTTGGAAACTTCTTAATATGTTTTTTATTTGCAATAAAAGGAATAGCGATAGGGATATATATGGCTATCCTTTTTGGAATATTTGGTCCATGGTGGGGAATATTAGTTATAATTATGCTTGTAATCCTAGTTAATATAGTTTATTTGCCAGCAATGATATATATTGGGACAACATTTGTTGATTATAATAACAGCGTGTTCGATAAAGAGAAGAGTAAATTTAAAAATTGTACATTGAGCGGAACTTTATTAAAAACAATGTTTGGTATAGGAATTATACTTTCAAGTATTATACTTGAACAATTAATGAGTAATTGGGTAGTAAAAATATATATGAGTATAAAGAAATAAAAGAAAGACCACTTGTTTTGAAAATGGTTAAAAAATAAAGAGTGGGGACTTTTTATAAATTAAAAATTATATGTTAAGAATTGATATAAGAATATAGAACATAACATTATTTTATGCTTTTGTAGCTATTCTGTAAACATTACATAAAATTTGTAAAAAGGATTGCAAATCAAAACGAAATA
>CAYXLQ010000085.1:0-2865 GCA_964465775.1 uncultured Clostridiaceae bacterium | reverse complement strand
AAATCAAGTACTAGCACATTTTTACTTCTGCTAGCGAGGTACCTCTAGCGAGGTACCTCTAGCGAGGTACCTCTAGCGAGGTACCTCTAGCGAGGTATTAGAAAAAACATTAGATAATTATCTAATACCTCTGAATATTTGTAATATTACGAAATGGGGGGTATAAAAAATGAAATTTTTAGATATGTTTAAAATAATAATAAATAATGAGAAAAGATTGTGTTTGATTACTAATGGTGTATTTTACATTGCCATTGGTAGTCAAGCGCAATTTTTAAATGAAAAATTCGAATTGAAGAAAATATGTTTTAAAGATGGTGTATGTAAAGTAGGTGTTCCAATAAATGCAATAGAAAAACTCAGGTATAGGTTAGAAGCAGAAGATATACCTTATGTGGTATATGAGTACCTAGATGATAGCTTTGAAAATAAAGATAATAATTATACTAACATTTATGAATCTGGAGATAGAAAATATGTAAAGACATGGGAATATATATCAATGGATGGGAATAATCATGTTGACTATAAAAAATACAAATGCAATCCTAGATCTTGTAAGTATAAAAGGGATAGCGTTGTTAAAGAATTAAATAATTGTAAAACTAGATTAATTCAACTACAACAAATGGTTACTGAGTTTGATAATATTAAGATTGAAAATGATAATGTGTATATAGACGGTTTTGAATTATGATAGAGATAAACAACAATACGAATATTAAAGACTATATAGATAGTAATAGATATAATGATATATCTAAAAAAGATAGCAAAGACTTACAACTTAAATTAATACCTAAAATAGAACAATTTGTAGAGCATATGTATTTGGTTATATTAAAACTCCCAAGAACTGAAAAGTTTAATATAGGACAAGATTTTAAATCAATTATGCATAGATGTCTAGAGCATATTATATATCTTAGTTTATGTAATAACAGAAAAGAAAAACTATATTATTGTAGCTTGATAGATAGTGAATTTAAAATACAAAGAATATATATTAGAATAATGTATAAACAAAGATATATTAATGAGAAGAAATACTTGTATTGTATTTCACTATTAGATGAACTAGGAAAAATGCTTGGAGGATATATAAAGTATGCCAAAAACAATTAGGAATGTATGGGAACAAGCTCTTACATATGAAAAGTTATACAAGGCATATGTTGTATCTAGAAAAGGAAAAACAAAAAGAAAAGATGTAATTTTGTTTTCTCTAAAGTATGAAAGCAATATAAAGGATATATTAAACGATTTAATAAATGGGACATACAAATTTAATAGATATAATGTGTTTTATGTTTATGAACCTAAAAAGAGGAAAGTGTTAGCTGCGACTTTCAGAGATAGAGTGGTACATACCTGGTACGTTAGAGAGTTTATAGCTCCATATATGCAAACACAATTTATATATACATCATATGCTTGTATTGAAAACAAAGGGATGCACATGTCAGCTAAAGATGTGCAAAAAGCTATGAGGGTAGTACAAAAGAAATATGAGAATCCCTATATACTAAAAATGGATATAACTAAATATTTTGAAAATATAAATAGGGAAAAATTATATAAAATTATATCTAGGAAAATAAAGGATATGAAAGTCTTAGATTTAACAAAACAAATACTTGATACAAGCAATCCTTATGATAGTAAAGATAGAAAAGGTTTAGGGTTACCGATTGGAAACTATACGTCGCAGATGTTCGCTAACATATACATGAATGAAATCGATAGATATTCTAAACATATATTAAAATGCAAATGGTATTATCGTTACTTGGATGATACAGTGATAATTATTGAAAGTAAAGAAAAAGCAAAAGAACTGCTAGAATTAATAACAGTATTTTTAAGAGGGAATCTAGGACTTAAATTGAATAAGAAAACTAATATATTTAAACTATTACAAGGTGTTAACTACTGTGGCTATAAAATAAACGTAAGCAGAATGAGAATAAGAGATAGAGGAAAGAAAAAACTTAAACTAAAATTAAGATATATCAATAAATCTTTAACAAATGGTACTATATCATTAAAAGAAGCAAAGAGAAGCTTAAATGGACATATAGGTTACATACAGTTAGCAGATGTAAATGGTATAGTAAAAAAATATTTTAGAAATATATGAATCATGTTTTTATATTTGGGGTAAAGTTATATCCGAGGCTAACCGTATGATACGTGGCGGCAATTACAACAACAATGGGGGCAACAATCCGGCTTCTAATCGTAACAACAACAATCCTGACAACAGCAACAACAACTATGGCTTTCGTGTGGGCTCTAATAATATTCCAGATTATATATTTTAAGGAATATATGCAGAGATATATTAGATTATTAAAGGAACTTTATCCTTCCTAACTACAATGTAGTTTGGTAAATAGTTATATGGAATATATGTGCTAGTAAGTTTTAAATTGAATGTACGTATATTTTTTTTGTTATAGGGGTGATAGGTATTTTAAATAGAGGATATTTTATAGGCAAGTTTACAGATATATCAAAGATATATTTCACATATCCAAAGTGTATACCAAATATGCAAGCTAAACTTAAGATAAATGATAGTACGGAAATAGAATGTATGATAAAAGACAATATGTGCGAGTGGTTTTCTAAAATAGATATGATAAATAAGCAAGTTTATGTTATAGGTGAAATTAGAAATAATAATAACAATATGTTATTATTAATAAATACCATATATTTGTTTTAAGAGGGATTTTTAAACAATAAAAAAAATTTTTCATCGCTCATGTGAACATCCTTTTTTCGGTACTTGCGAAATTTTATTATTAATTAAGAAACTAGAATGTGATCCGGTTATTTCTTTAACAATCATATCAGACA
>CAYXLQ010000084.1:0-2922 GCA_964465775.1 uncultured Clostridiaceae bacterium | reverse complement strand
AAATATGCAGAAAAGGGAGATTTCATATTTCTTGATCCGCCATACGACATGCTAAATAAAGGTACTTTTGAAAGCTATACAGAAAACGGGTTTGGAATTGAAGGTCAAAAAAGGCTTGCGAATCTATTTAAAAAGTTAGACAAAAAGGGCTGTTATGTTATGCTTACAAACCATAATACTCCATTGATAAATGAATTATACAAAGATTATACTATTGATATTGTTAATGTTAAAAGAATGGTAAATTCTGATGCAAAAAATCGAAAAGGTGTTGAGACTATCATATATAATTATAGTTTGGGGGAAATTAAGTGAAAAGGGAATTTAAAGATATAATTAAAAATCTAAAAAAGACTATAGCTAATTATAATTATTATACAAATTTTGACAAAGTATATGAAAACATTGATAAAATTAAAATAGAAATCAATATACTTAATTCTTTAATAGGTTCTAAAAATATAGAGGAAGAGTTTATAAATGTAATAAATGAATATCCTAAAACGTTAAGAGTTATCCCTATATTAATTGCAGTAAGGCAAAGTGAAGTGCCTGTTATAGATGGAAAACAAATAGATTTTGATTTCAAATCTAAAACAATGACAGACGAGGACTACATTAAATTTATGAGAAAAACTGGATTATTTAATTTGTTAGAAAACAGCAGGATTAAATGTTTATTTGATTATGTTACAGGTGTTGAAGTAGGATTAGACACTAATGCTCGAAAGAATAGAACTGGTCATAGTATGGAAGATGTTGTAGAGTCATATATAAAAAAAATTAATAATATAGAATATGAAAAAGAAATGCCTAAGAAGAAAATAAGTGAAGAGTATAATGTAGACATAAACAAACTTATATCAAAAGAAGATGAAAATGATAGTGCTGAAAAAAGATTTGACTTTGTAGTTAAAACAGAGGATAAATTATATTTAATAGAAACTAATTTTTATAGTAGCCAGGGTTCAAAGTTAAATGAGACAGCTAGGAGTTTTAAATCTTTAAATAATGACATTAAAGAGTTGGAAAATGTTGATTTTATATGGATAACAGATGGTATAGGATGGAAATCTGCAAAAAATAATTTAAAAGAAACTTATTATACTATGGAACATTTATATACAATAGTAGATTTAGAAAATGGAATTTTAGATGAGTTGTTGAGGTAGTGATATAAATTGAGTATATTTAAAGAAAGAAAAGACTTTTATTATAAATCAAAAGATATTATTTTGATTAAGGATGATTGCATAAATGCATTAAAAAATATAAAAGGTAAATCAGTAGATGTTATATTTGCAGATCCTCCATACTTTTTATCAGGAGGCGGAATCACTTGTAAAGGTGGTAAAGTAGCTTCTGTAAACAAGGGAAAGTGGGATGAAAAGATTTCAATACATGAAAAGTATAAATTTAATAAAGGATGGATTAAAGCATGTGAAAGGGTTTTAAAAGATAATGGGACCATCTGGATATCAGGTTCTATGCATAATATATATTCTGTAGGAGTTGTTCTAGAAGAATTAGGTTTTAAAATTATAAACAATATAACTTGGCAAAAAACTAATCCTCCACCTAATATGAGTTGTAGAATGTTCACTCATTCGACAGAGACCATTTTATGGGCGAAAAAAGATTACATAAAAGCCAAACATGTATTTAATTATGATTTAATGAAAAAGAATAATGGAAATAAACAAATGAAGGATGTATGGAATTTTTCAGCACCTAAATTAAGCGAAAAGAAACATGGTAAGCATCCTACTCAAAAACCTTTAGATTTATTATTTACAATTATACAAGCAAGTAGTAATGAAGATGATATAGTTCTAGATCCTTTTTGTGGCAGTAGTACAACTGGAGTTGCTTGTAATAAACTAAAAAGAAAGTACTTAGGTATAGATACTAATAAAGAGTATTTGGATTTAAGTATTAGAAGAATCGAAAATATATAAATGCACTAGTCTACATACAAAGATTATTAAATACGACCGTATAATAAGTGCTATATAGAGCCAGATACAAAACAAGAGAGATATAAAACCTCTCTTTTATCGCTCCGGAAGGAAATGGGATTTCCCAACTTAACTTTTTACTTATTTTATTTTTTAAAATTAACTTAAAAAATAATCAAAATAATTATATTATAATTTCTTTAATGATATATATATACCTAGTTTTATCTTACTCCTTTTCTGGCATTGGAAGGTTACTATAAGGCTCTGTTTATTATCTAGCATACTCTTTAGAGCATCATTAAAAGTTGTTTCCTTTATATTATCAAGTTTTGAAATATATTCTTGTGAAATAGATTATATCTTTTCGTATTTATCATCATTTTTAGATTTTATTTCATTTCTAGTATTTATTTCTCTTACTAAACATTCAGGATTTATTACTAAATAACCTTTATCATTTTGTGTAGCGGTAGTTCTAGAAACTTCTGAAAATTCTTCAAAGCTTAGATTAGGATCCACCTGTCTTGAAATAGTAAAAAGACCAGCAAATTGGGGTATGGTCCAACTAGCAGATGAATGACCACAATACATATATTTTCCGTCATTTCCTATTTGTGGATATGTTCAACCACCACAGGGAATATAAAGACTTTTGTGCTCTATATTTTTCCTTGTAGTTATAAATTTTTCATGGGTCATATCTAAAAAAGGCTTTGTTTTAGACTGTTCTGTAGTAAGTAGCTTTATCTTATTCAATATTCCATCATTTTCACTTTGATTTGAATTTTCTAATTCTAGATATAAATTTTATATTTCGTTTTCCCTTTCATTAAATAAGTGTCTTATAGTTTCACGTGATTCATTAAATTTTTCTTGGAAAAAATCTTGTTTAACTGAATTTTCTAATTCGAAATTATTGCTATCATCAATATCTTTATAATTATCTCTGCAAATATAATTA
>CAYXLQ010000083.1:0-3119 GCA_964465775.1 uncultured Clostridiaceae bacterium | reverse complement strand
TAGGAACAATAATTGTTTCAGTAGCAATATTTATGGTTAGTTTTAAATTACAAAATTTTATTGAGAATATTGCAGAAAAAGCCTCAAGCATAAATATAATGCTAGAAAAAATATATTATCCTGTGGCGATAAACAATCAATGTATAATTGAGTTTAGTTTTTCAAAGTTAGTATTAATTATACTTTTTAATGCTTTGTTACTAATTGCATCTACTTATTTACTTAGTATTACATATTTTAAAGTAATATCTAAATTACATGAAAAAAGTTCGAAAAGTAAGTATATAATCAATGACCTTAAAACTGGTACAACAATTAAAGCATTAATGTTAAAGGAAACAAAGAGATACTTCTCGTCACCAATATACGTTATGAACACAATGTTTGGTCCTATAATTCTAATGATAGCTTGTATATATTCAATTATATCTGCAGAAAATTTAATAGCATTTATATCTACAGAATTTGGAGATATCTCGGGAATGGTATCAAAAGCATTAATGGCTATGATATTTATAATTTTAGCTATGAGCACGACAACAGCTTCTAGCATTTCAATTGAGGGTAAAAATTTATGGCTTACAAAAAGTTTACCAGTAAGTGAGAAAAAAATATTTTTAGCTAAAATATTTTTGAATTTATTAATAACAGTTCCTTTTGGAATTATTGCTACAATTATATTTGCATTAAGGCTTAAATTTTCATTTATAGATGTTATATATTGTTTGATAATTTCAATATTAGGACCTTTATTAACATCAATCTTAGGTATTATTGTTAATCTAAAATACCCTAAATTAAATGGTGCCTCAGATGTAGCTATAGTTAAACAGAGTTTAAGTGTTTTAATTAGTGTATATCTTGGAATTCTTATGGGCATATTACCTATAATAGTATTCTTTTTATTAGATATTACAAATGTTGATGCTTATGTAGGAATAGTTATATTGATACTTGCATGTGTTACATGGATATTATGGAAAATACTTAAGAATTATGGAGTTAAGAGATTTAGAACTTTAAATAATTAAAAAAGAGGAGTGTATTTATGGAAATAGTAAAAAATATTAATAAGCATATATATAGAGGTTATGATATCAGGGGGATATATGGCGATGATTTAGATGAAAATGTAGCATATACAATTGGTAAGGGCTTTGGATCATATATCCAAACCCTTGGAAAAAAAGAAGCCGTAGTTGGGCGTGATAATAGATCTTCATCACCAGAACTTGCAAAAGCATTTATAAAAGGAGCTATAGAAACAGGGATAACAATATATAATATAGGAGTAGTTACGACGCCTATGTACTATTTTTCTTGGGGAAATTTAAACATTGTAAGTGGAGCTATGATAACTGCAAGTCATAATCCAAAGGAATATAATGGATTTAAAATAGCATTTGACGAAAGAGGAAATGCTTGTGGTGAAATGATAGAAGAATTTAGGGATTATGTTGAAAAAGGTGAATTTGTAAATGGAACAGGTAAAGTAATAGAAAAGGATATAAGAAACGATTATTTAGAATTACTGGACAGAACGATAAACTTAGGAGATAGAAAAATAAAAGTAGTATTAGATTGCGGTAATGCAGCAGGTTCAGTAATTGTTAAAGAAGTATATAAAAAAGAAGGAATAGAAGCAGAATATTTATACTGTGACAGTGATCCTGATTTTCCAAATCATCATCCGGATCCATCAGTAGAAGAAAACTTAAAAGACTTAAAGGAAAAGGTTTTAAAAGATAAAGCAGATCTAGGACTTGCATTTGATGGTGATTCAGATAGAGTAGGGATAATAGATGAAAATGGACAATATATACCTATAGATTACTTTATGATAATCGTTTGGAGAGATATATTTGATAAAGTAAAGAACAAAAAAGCGTTATATGATGTTAAATGTTCTAAGTCACTTGTAGATGAGCTAGACAAACTTGGAATTGAAAAATGTTGTTATAGAACCGGTAATTCATATATGAAAGCTAAAATGAAACAAGGAGACTTTAATTTTGGAGGAGAATTTTCAGGGCATGTATTTTTTAGAGATAAATTCCCAGGATTTGATGATGCAATGTACGCGGGGTTAAGACTTATAGAAATATTAAGTAAAACAGATAAACCACTATCAAAATTATTAGAAGGCATTAATAAATATTATTCTACACCGGAGATTAAAATAAAAAGTAGTGATGATACAAAACATAAAATAGTAAATGACGTTATAGAATATGCTAGAAGAAAAGGTTATAATTTAAATACTATAGATGGCATGAGGGCAGAGTTTGAAGATGGTTGGGCATTAGTAAGAGCATCTAATACAGGCCCTGATATAACAGTAAGGTTTGAAAGTAAAACAGAAGAGAGATTGGAATTATTAAAAAATGAGTTTATGAATGAAATTAATTCTAGTATTGAAAAAAGCTTTTCTTTTTAACAAATATATAATATAATTAATATATTAATTGTGAGAGGTAAAATATGAGTAAGTATGATGAACTTAAAAAATATGTAAATATACTTTTGATAGATGATGATGTAGACTATGTGGATGTTACTGCGTTTTTTCTAAGAAGTAAAGGGTATAATGTTAGTATTGCGACAAACGGTGCAGAAGGAATAGAAAAAGTTAAAAATGGAGATGTTCATATTGTTCTTCTAGATTATTACATGCCAGTTTTAACAGGAGAAGATGTTATAAAAGAAATCCGTAAATTTAACAAAGAAATTATAGTTATAATGCAAACAGGTTTCGCAGGTCAACAACCACCAGCTGATACATTAAAAAGATTGAATATACAAAATTTCCACGATAAGTCTGATGGAGTAGATAAGTTACTTTTACAAGTAATGTCTGCGGTTAGAGTATTCAATCAACAAAATGAAGTAATGCTGAGTAGATATAGAATTAATGCAATAGGTAAACTTATAAAAGGAATCGCGGAGGAAATGAAATCACCAATAATGTCTATTAGTGCTGGTATAGAAGCAACTAATTCGCTGGTTGAAGAATCTGTAGATGGATTAAATAGAGACACAATGGTAAGCTTGAAAAAGTTTTATGATAACAATAAAATGTATTTAGAAAAGATAGATAAAATTCTTACAGCAGTTATTCA
>CAYXLQ010000082.1:0-3199 GCA_964465775.1 uncultured Clostridiaceae bacterium | reverse complement strand
TTGGAAAGGCAACACTTATTTAGACAGTTTTTTTAAGGTTATGTAATTTATACTGTCTAGGGCTTAAATATCCTAGTGTTCCATGTATCCTAATATTATTAAACCAATTTACATAATCAGCTAACATAATTTCTAACTGCTCTAGGCTTTCAAAATGGTAGTTATTAGCAAATTCAGTTTTAAATATCTTGAATGTTGCTTCGGCTACGGCATTGTCATAGGGACAGCCCTTCATGCTTAAAGAACGCTTGATTTTGAATATATCTAGGACTTCATCTATTATTTTATTTTTAAATTCGTTTCCGCGGTCTGTATGAAATAATGTAATATCATCTAACTTAGTTTTAACCTTTGCAAATGCTCTATAAACTAGGGGTGCATCTTTGTTAGGACCAACACTATAGCCAATTATTTCCCTATTAAATAGGTCGACTAAGAAACATACATAATTCCATTTTTTATTAACTCTAACATATGTTAAATCACTGACTACAGCTGCATAAGGTTTGTCTGTATTAAATTCTCTATTTAGTTCATTGGCAATTTTTGATTCATTACATTTATTCACATGTGGCCTGTACTTGGCGACTGTATAGTTAGATACTAAGCCATTTTGCTTCATTATTCTACCTATTTTTCTTCTAGATACTATATAACCTGTTTTCTTAAGCTCAACTTTAATTTTTCTGGTGCCATAGTTATTTCTACTTGCTTTGAATATTTCTATTACTTTTGGTGTTATTTCATCTGTAGATTCTTTAACTTTTGACTCATAGTAATAGGTGCTTCTGGGGATTTGTAGGACTTTACACATTGCTGACACACTGTATTTGTGGGCATTGCTCTTAATCACATTTACTTTCGTCCTAGTATCAGCGCCGCTTGCTTTAAAATGTCATTCTCCATTTTTAATTGTTGATTTTCTTTCCTTAGTTGTATTAATTCATTTTCTTCTGGGGAACGATTATCTTTCTCTTTAAAGGATCCAGTTGTTTGGCTCCTTTTTACCCAGGTATTAAAGGCAGTAGGTGTTAAGTCATATTCAGCTATAATATCTTTCTTAGACTTACCACTTTCGTATAGTTTTACCATTTGTTCCTTGAATTCAGGGGTATAGGTTCTTCTTTCTCTTTTTGTCATATAAACTCTCTCCTTTTTCTACTTTTAGTTTACATGACCTTAATTTAGTTGTCTAGTTTATTGTAACCTATCCAAATTTCATTCCTGGACAATTACAGAAAACCATATAGAGCTTCATAATGATTTAAATATCTCTTCTACTAACTTTAGGTAATGTTAATAGACTCTTAGTTTAAGTTTTTATGAAACAAATCTTACATGCAGAAAATTCCAATGTATCCTATAAGTTTAAAGATTTTTATCCACCCATTGGTATTATTACCTCCATTCTATAGCATCTTCCAGCAATTCTCAACTAGTAATTACATAATTTTACAAGCATAAAAGACTATTCTAATTATTTGCTGATTAGAAAGTCCAGTAGATATCTTCCCACAAAAAAACCATCGAATGTCATCTCCACACTCAATGGCTTAAACTATTGATATTTCAAAGCTTTATCGCTTTTGAAGCTTAACTACCACCTCACAATGCCTTGAGAGGTCAATAAAGATGTCGTAGGGAGATATTAACCCCTTGGTGGAAATATAAATTTCTAGATTTAGAATACATATTATTTTGGTAAATTTCTTTCCAGTATAACCCCTACTTATTAGATTCTATAATTATTTAAATTTTCAAAAGTTTATTTCCTCTGAAATGAGCTACAATATATTAGTTAATAGTTTTCAACATTCTTTCATGATGAGTTTGTTTATGTTAATATAAATCTAACTGATAAAAATTAGATTTTCATAATAACTAATTTCTGCAATTATTTTTTCCATTTCTATATCACTTTTTTTACCTAATTGGTATTCAAAAAACCTTTGCCTTGAATTTTTAAATATAGTATTTTCATAAAAATTATTCCACCCTTCTCTATATCTTTTATCAGTATTGAATTCATTCTTAAATGTATTTGTAATCTTATCCTCATTTATCACTGATTTGAAATCCGAATTTAATTCAATATAATTTTGTAGATTTTTATCTTGTGTCACAAAAATACAGTTCCAGTTATATTTATTTTTAATAGCTAAATCTACAATCATAGTCATCTGTCTATATGACATTATATCAAATAACCCATTGATAATTATACGAACTTCTGATTCTCCATTCTTTATTTTTTCAAATTTTAGAATTCCCTCTGCTATACGTTTTTCTTTTTCTGTACCAATAAAAATCATATGTCCTAATATAAATTCATGCGCTAGGAAACAACCTATTTCATTTATCATATAATTATATAGTTTTTTTACTTTTTCCATTGAATCAATATCACAACAAGTCAAATGATATATTTTGATAATATATAAATAAATTAAATACACAAGTTTTATTGATTTTATTTCATCTTCAAATGCAAAATTAAGTAATTTGCAATCAAATATAGATTTAAATTCCCCTGTACTTCTTTTCTTACAAAAAGGATTTATCTGAGGACTGTGGCTTAATAATTCTTTATCAGAATAATTTATGAATAATGTCTCTGTAGCCATCATAAATTTATTCATAACATCAGTATTAATCTCATTAGTTCCTGAATCATAACTTATTTCTATTATGGCATTTTTACATTCTAAAGCCCCATTAGATCTACATGTCATTATAAATTTTTTTATTTGTTCTGTTAATAGATTATCAGAACCACATCTTCCATGAAAATAAAACTTCCCTATATTTATTAATACATTAGAATCAATAAAATAAATTTTTTCACCTTGTTCTGATCCATGTCTATAATATTTAATATCTGCCAACTTATCTCATCCTTCTACTAAAATATATTAGTTCCTCACAGTTTGATTATATTGATTTATTTTTATAGTTTAAATATTAATGCAATTATCTAAACAGACCTTGAGAAGACAATATAGATGTTGTATACCCACATTCTCATTAATGAAAATTTATTACCTACTACAATATCCTATTTATTTTAATCTTTTTATAAATTTGATTGTTATATCTTTATAATATAGGTTGGAAACCCCTAGTATTCCTATTTCTATCACCACTTAACTAAGATATGCATCCCCCAATTCCATCATTTTATCTAGTTCTTTAAGTTTCT
>CAYXLQ010000081.1:0-3250 GCA_964465775.1 uncultured Clostridiaceae bacterium | reverse complement strand
CACCTAACCCTAATTGTCCATTAGAATTATATCCCCAAGATTTAACAGTACCATCATTTAGTAGTGCATAAGTACTTGTAGAAGCCGCTATAATTTGTTTTACATCTGAAAGTTTATCAGTTGGTATTTGAACTGGTGAACTTTTATCTACTAGATCACCGATGCCTAATTGCCCATAAGAATTAGAACCCCAAGATTTAACAGTACCATCATGTAATAATGCATAAACACTAGATGAACCTACTGTTATTTCCTTAACATTTGATAATTGTCCTACTGGAATTTGTACAGGTGAATTTTTATCGACTAAATCACCTACACCTAAATGTCCATAATTGTTTTTACCCCAGGCTAAAACCGTACCATTATTTAACAATGCAAAAACGTTATATCCATCTGCAATTATATCTTTTACATTTAGTTGTTCTATGATTACTTCATTACCATTGTTTGATATAGCATATTTATCAAGCTTAAATCCTTGTTCTGTTAATTTATCTTTATAGTAATCCGCTTTAGTTTTACCTTCAAGGGGATTCTCTCCCATTGATAACTGGATTTGTAACTCTGACTCAATCAATGATGCAGCATGTCTTAAATTTGAAAGATCGCTACTGGCTTTTGCTTGTTTAGCCTTTTCTATAATACTATTGTTTGACAGTGATAGTATTATAGATCCTGCTAGTATTATCATTATGATAATTGTAATAACAAGTACTATTAATGATATTCCTTTGTTTTTCATATATATTCCTCCTAATATATAAAACATATATTATTTATATAATAAATTTATATAATAAAACTTTTATTCTGTCAATTATTAAAGCAATATTCATATTTTATCTTTAATATTAAAATTTTGCTGAGATAATTCATTATGTAAACCTGATAACTGTTTTATTTATACAAATCAGAGTGGAATTAAAAAGTAAAGTGAAAAACCATTTACTTCACCTTAAAAATGTGTTATAATATTAATGTATTAAGAAATATCGTAGATTGGAGGACGGAGAGATGTTTAGTATAGGTGATAAAGTAGTATATCCAATGCATGGAGCAGGAACAATTGAGTCAATAGAAGAAAAAGAGATGTTCGGTGACAAATCAGAATACTATATCATAAAAATGCCAATGGGAGACATGAAACTTATGGTGCCCACTAAAGCTGCAGAAAATGTAGGAATAAGAGAAATTTCTACAGAAAGAGCAGCAGACGAAGTTTTTAAAGTGTTGGAACAACCAAAGCAAGAATATGTATACGAAAATAATTGGAGTAAGAGATATAGGGCTAATGTTGACAAAATTAAATCAGGAGATATTTTAGAACTTGCAGGAGTAGTAAGAGACCTTTCTCATAGACATATGGAAAGAGGACTGTCTACTGGTGAGAAAAAGATGCTAACATCAGCAAAAGAAATTTTAATAAGTGAACTTGTGCTAGCTCAAGATTTAAATCATGAACTAGTAGATGAAGAAATAGAAGAAAAAATTAAAATGTCTTTTGATTTAGGTAGTACAACAGGTCAAACAGAACAATTATAATGGATATATAAAGCTGGGGTTAACCTAGCTTTTATTTTATTTAAAAAGATATTATAATTATATTTCTTTATTAGTTTAATATGATATAATAAGAAAAAAATATAAAGGAGAATGTTATGGGAAAAGAAGTTGTAAAAGATATTGCAAGAATGGACGAAGACTTTGCACAATGGTATACAGATATAATAATGAAAGCAGGACTTGTGGATTATTCACCAGTTAAAGGATTTATGGTAATTAAACCATATGGTTATGAAATATGGGAAAACATACAAAAGGAATTAGATAAGAAATTTAAGGAAACAGGACATAAAAATGCATACTTTCCATTATTAATACCAGAAAGTATGTTAAATATAGAAAAAGAACATGTTGAAGGATTTGCACCAGAAGTAGCATGGGTTACGCATGGTGGAGAAGAAAAGCTAGAAGAAAGACTATGTATTAGACCAACTTCAGAAACAATTATAGCGACAATGTATGCAAAATGGGTAAAGTCATATAGAGATCTACCAGTACTTCTTAATCAATGGGCAAATGTTGTAAGATGGGAAAAGACAACAAGACCATTTTTAAGAACATCTGAATTTTTATGGCAAGAAGGACACACTCTTCATGAAACTTCAGAAGAAGCAATGGATGAAACTATAAAAATGTTAAATGTGTATGAGGAATTATTTGAAGAATTTTTAGCAATACCCGTTATTAAAGGAAAAAAGTCTGATAAAGAAAAATTTGCAGGTGCAGAAAGTACATTTACAATTGAAGCATTAATGCATGACGGAAAAGCTCTTCAATCTGCTACATCTCATTATTTTGGTGATGGATTTGCCAAAGCATATAATATAAAATACCAAGGAAGAGATAGTAAAGAAGCAACACCTTTCCAGACATCGTGGGGAATGAGTACAAGATCTATTGGAGGAATTATAATGACTCATGGAGATGAGAGAGGACTTAAATTGCCTCCTAAAGTCGCACCAATTCAAGTTATAATAGTTCCATTTGCCCAGCACAAAGAAGGAGTATTAGAAGAAGTTGATAAACTGAGAACTGCATTAAAGAATAAATTTCGAATAGAATCAGATATTAGAGATTCTTATACACCAGGATATAAATGTAATGACTCAGAACTAAGAGGAATACCAGTTAGAATTGAAATAGGACCAAAAGATATCGAAAAAGGGGAATGTATATTATTCCGTAGGGATACTTATGAAAAGAAAAGTGTATCATTAGATAATCTTGAAATTGAAATTGAAAAATTATTAGAAGATATACAAAAAAATATGTTTCAAATGGCAAAACAAAACAGGACTAACAAAACATATGTAGCTAAAAATCCAGATGAAATAAAGGAAATATTCAATAAAGAACATAGCCTTATAAAAACGATGTGGTGTGGTGATAGGGAATGTGAAGATAGGCTTAAAGAGGAAACATCAGCAACAATTAGATGTATACCTTTCGAGGAAGAAAAAATAGCAGATGTTTGTGGACTTTGCTCTAAAGAAGCAAGACATGTAGTATATATTGCAAAACAATATTAATTAAAAAGCTATATTTATTAGTAATAACTAGTAAATATAGCTTTTTTAAGATTAATAAAGTAATTAAGGTCAATTGAAAAAATAAAAGCAAAAAAATAATAAAATCACCTTGTGTCTTTTTCAAATATATGATATATAATATATATAATTCTTTA
>CAYXLQ010000080.1:0-3358 GCA_964465775.1 uncultured Clostridiaceae bacterium | reverse complement strand
CTTTTTATATCATTATTCATCTTCGCCTGTATGATCTTTACACCATTTTGCTTCTTGTTCTTCTCCTTTTTTATCCCATTTACAAATATATATTCTTCTATCTTTTTGAGTAGCATAAATACAGTTTGAACAATCATCATATTTTCCTCTGCCCATAAATTAGTCACCTCCATCAATAATATCTTTAATAACTTCTGATGCTATTATAAGTCCCGCTGTACTCGGAACAAACGCTATACTTGCAAGTTCCTTAGTAGTCATCTTTTTTGGTTCTTCTATCGAGCATACAGTTTTTAATTTTTTTACTCTTTTTTCCTTTAATATTTTTCTTATTTTTTTTGCAAGTGGACACATTGTTGTTTTATATATATCCATTACTTCGATATTACATGGATTCATCCTGTTCGCCATACCCATGCTCGAAATAATTGGTATGTTGTTTTTAGTGCAATGTTCTATTAATGCTATTTTAGAATC
Source organism: uncultured Clostridiaceae bacterium (assembly GCA_964465775.1). GTDB lineage: Bacteria > Bacillota > Clostridia > TANB77 > CAG-465 > CALXJE01. Next base: position 2,881 of record CAYXLQ010000080.1, on the reverse strand, counting down.
TATTTTATCTATAGCATCTATTACATAATCATATGTTTTATTTATTTTGTCCTGAATCAATTCTACATCAATATATTCTTTTAATGCCATTACTTGTATGTCCGGATTAATGCTCTTAATTCTTTCTTTTGCTACTTCTACCTTTGCTTTATTAACACTATCAACAGTAGCAATAAGCTGTCTATTAATATTTGTAATATCAACTTCATCATAGTCAATAATTGTTACATTTCCTATGCCAGTTCTCACAAGTGCTTCTAATGCATAAGAGCCAACTCCCCCTACGCCACAAACACAAATTTTAGAGTTTTTTAACTTTTCTATGTTTCTTTGACCAATTAACAACTCTGTCCTGTGAAATATTTCTTTCATTTTTTTCTCCTGATTATATAATCTTTCTCAACTTTATATGGAATTTCTATTTTCACTCTTTGTCCTTTTATCCCAGGATTTATAGTATCTATACTTTCATTTGTATTTATATCATATAGTGATTCAATTTCAAAAGATTGAATCTCCATACTATTTGGATTTAATACTTCTAATATATCTCCTAGTTTTAGCTTGTTTTTTATTTCAACAATATATATATTATCTTTTTCTCTCTCTATTACTTTCGCACCATATTCATATATTACATTTTCATTTTGACCTGAAAAATCATGGATATCATAATTATTGTTATCCGAATAGTAAAATTCCGAGAGACCTCTTGTTTTAACAGTCATAAGTTCATTTAAATACTTTTTTGAATCCCAATTTGACTTATCTTTATAATAACCATCAATTGCTTGTCTATATGCTCTAACAACTGTAGCTAAATAATACTCCGTTTTAAGCCTACCTTCTATCTTTAAACTTTCCATTCCCATTTCTATAATTTCTGGTATCTTATTGATCAAGCATAGATCTTTAGATGAAAATGCATATGTACCTTTTTCATCATAATCAAGCTCTATTTTGTTTCCAGGCTTATTTACTTCTTCCGCATATAAATTGTATTTCCATCTACATGGCTGACTACAATTTCCACTATTAGCACTCCTATCAGATAAATATTGACTCAAATAACATCTACCTGAGTATGCAAAACAAATTGCTCCATGTATAAATATTTCCATTTCTAAATCCTTGGGTTTATTTTCCATAATGTGTTTTATTTTATCTCTGTTTAATTCTCTTGCTAGTATAATTCTATTAGCACCATTATTGCTCCAAAACTTGGCACTATGAAGACTTACTGTATTTGCTTGTGTACTAATATGAATTGGCATGTTTGGTGCAACTCTTTTTATAATTTCAACTATTCCACCATCAGCAACTATTATTGCATCTGCATTTATTTTACTCAATCTTTTTACTTCTTTTTCTATTTCTTCGTAATCTTGATCAAAAGCGTATATATTAAGAGCCACATATACTTTTTTACCTATACTATGAGCATATGTTATAGTTTCTTCTAAGCTATCACTATCCATTTCCGTTCTCGTTCTAAGTGAAAATTTTGATGTTCCTGCATATACTGCATCTGCTCCATACAAAAAGGCAACCTTTGCTTTTTCAAGACTTCCTGCAGGAGCTAACAATTCTATTTTATTCATAATATTTTCCTTCCTTTATCGTATGTTTATTTTAACATAAATCGCATAATATTTCTAGTAGTATAATTGTTAAATAAAAAAGGCATGGAATATATACTTCCACACCTTTTATTAAAATTTTAATTTTTAGAATTTTTTAATTTTTACGGCATTCCCTGTTTCCAACAAATCTATATGATTTAAAGCTTTTCCTGTTCCTATTGCTACACAAGATACGGCATCTTCCGATACCATAACAGGGATTCCTGTTTTTTCATGTAATAACTGGTCTAATCCTGATAATAGCCCTCCGCCTCCAGTTATATATATTCCCCTGTCACTAATATCTGCAGATAACTCTGGTGGTGTCTCTTCTAAAACAGAATGTACTCCTTCTACTATTTTAGTAGCACTTTCACTTAATGCTTCTAATGTTTCTTCTGAAGTTATTTCTAATTCAACTGGTAATCCAGTTGTCAAATTTCTCCCTTTAATATTCATGGTTTCTATAACCGTTTTAGGGTAAACGCATCCAATATTAATTTTTATATCTTCTGCTGTTCGTTCTCCAATTATTACATTATGCTTTTTCTTTATATATCTAATTATTGCCTCATCAAATTGATCTCCTGCTACTTTTATAGACTTGCTTTTAACCGCCCCTCCTAAAGAAATGACTGCTATATCTGTTGTTCCTCCACCAATATCTAATATCATACTCCCATAAGGTTTTGCGATATCTAAACCTGCTCCTATAGCAGCTGCTATAGGTTCTTCTATCAAGTATACCTTTCTTGCTCCTGCATGATTAGCTGCGTCTATTACTGCTTTTTTTTCAACTTCAGTTACGCCTGATGGAACACAAATCATAAGTCTTGGATTTAATACAAATTTTCCTGATACTTTACTAATAAAATATTTTAGCATTTTTTCAGTAATAGTATAATCTGATATTACACCGTCTTTTAGTGGCCTAATAGCAACAATGTTACCCGGTGTTCTACCAAGCATTTTTCTTGCTTCTTGCCCAACTGCAAGAACTTCATTTGTGTTTTTATCTATTGCCACAACTGCCGGTTCTCTTAGTACTATTCCTTTGCCTTTTACGTATACAAGTATTGTAGCAGTACCTAAATCAAGCCCTATATCTTGCCCAAACATCATCTAACCACATCCTCTATTTTTTGTTTTACTGTTTTGTTACAATTATATTACAAAAACGTTTCATTTGCAACACATTCTAGATATATTCTACACTATTTTACTTCTATTTATACATGCACTGTAATAGTTTTTTATTT
>CAYXLQ010000079.1:0-3416 GCA_964465775.1 uncultured Clostridiaceae bacterium | reverse complement strand
ATTAAAAAGTTGTTTGTTTTTTGAAAAGTGTGACATATGATTGAATTCTCTAGAATTATTACCATTTTTTATTAATTAAAGTATTGACATTAATAGCATATAATGTATAATTAAACTATAACAGTTAAGGAAGGCGGTGTACAAAATGCAAATTACTGATGTTAGAGTAAGAAAGATCACTTCTCAAAATAGAATGAAAGCTATTGCTTCAATAACATTTGATGATGTTTTCGTAATTCACGATATTAAAATCATTGAAAGCGATAAAGGTTTATTCATTGCTATGCCTAGCAGAAAAACTCCAAACGGAGAATTTAAAGACATAGCACACCCAATAAACACTGAAACAAGAGAAATGATACAAGCAGCTATTATTGAAAAATACAACGAAGAAGAAGAACCAGAAGCAGCTGCAGAATAATCTTTGAAAACAAAAAGAGGGCATTTTGTGTGCCTTCTTTTTATATTAGGAGTTAAAATGAACGAATTAAATAATAATGATTTAAAGAAAAAAATAGACAATATTCCTTTGAATCCTGGGATTTATTTGATGAAAAATATAGATAAACAAATTATATACGTTGGAAAAGCAAAAGCACTGAGAAAAAGAGTGAAACAATATTTTAATAAAAGTTCTAAAACAATACGTATTCAAAAAATGGTTTCACAAATAGCAGATATTGAGTATATTATTACTAATAATGAACTAGAGGCCTTGGTACTTGAATGTAATTATATAAAAGAAAACATGCCTAAATATAATGTAATGCTTAAAGATGATAAGAATTATCCTTATATAAAGATAACAACTAAAGAGGCGTATCCAAGGATATTTATTACAAGAAAAAAAATAGATGATAAAAATTTGTATTTTGGCCCATATTCTGATGCTAGAGCTGCAAATGATGTTATGCATATAATAAAAGAAATATTTCCAGTTAAAAGATGTAAAATAAATTTTGATAAACCATCTAATAAGAAAAAGGGACCTTGTTTATATTATCATATAGGAAGATGTGTAGGTCCATGTATAAATGAGGTTGTTCTTGAAGAATACAAGAAAATGATAGAACAAATAAAATTATTTATTAACGGAGATTCAAAAGGTACAAAACAAATAATAACAAAACAAATAGAGGATGCTATTGAAAAATTAGACTTTGAAAAGGCAGCAAAATTAAAATCAAGATTAGAATCTATAGATAAACTTAATGTAAAACAGCAGGTAGACAATATAAATGAAAATAGCACAGATATATGGGGTTATGTATTAGAAGGAATAAACTTACATTTACAGGTTTTTAAAATTCGTAATTCTAAAATTATTAAACATACTTCTTTAAAATTAAATGATTTAGAGGAAGATGATGTCACAACATCAGTACTTAGTATAATGTCCCAATATTATTCGGAAAAAGAGGCAGATATTCCTAAAAAGATATATGCTACTCTTGAAAGCTCACAAGATGAAATTTATGTTTTAGAACAATACTTATCAACCAAGAAAAAACAAAAAGTAGAAATTAAAGTTCCTAAAATAGGAGACAAGAAGAAACTTATTGAAATGGTTGAGAACAATTTAAAAGTAAAATTAATTCAACATAAAGAAGAGAACGTTATAAACATATTAAAAGAAAAGATAGGCTATGAAAATGAATTAAATATTATAGAAGCTTATGATATATCAAACTTAAAAAATGAATATATTGTAGGAGCAATGATAAGATGGGAAAATGGAAAATTAAATAAAAAGATGTATCGTAAATTTAAAATACGTTCCACAAACATTCAAAATGATCCTCTTTGTATGGCAGAAGTTATAGTAAGAAGGTTAAAACATTTAGATGACTGGGGAACACCTGATTTAATGTTTATTGATGGAGGAAAAGCTCAAGTATCAGCAGTTAATGAGGTTTTAAAGGATTATGATGTTAATATAGAAGTAGTTGGAATGGTAAAGAATAACAATCATAGAACAAAAGGAATTATAACCAATAAGGGTATAGAAATAGATTTATCAAAAGAAAATGATAAAAATTCTAAAAAACTATTAAATTTTATTACTTTTCTTCAAGATGAAGTACATAGATTTGTAATTACTTATCATAGAAACTTAAGAGACAAAATAAAATAAATAAGGGGGATTTAAATTGAAAGGTTTATTAGTAAAGGATATACTAAATTGCTCAAATGGTAAGCTTATATTTGGAAATGAAAATATAGTATGTAAAAACTTTTCTAAAGATAGCAGAGAGATAAAAGAAGGGGATATCTATTTAGGAATTAAAGGAGAAAATTTTAATGGAAGCCTCTTTTATAAAGAAGCTATAGAAAAAGGAGCAAATGTATGTATATTGCAAGATATAGATATAGATTATGAATATATGAGCAAACTAAATAATAAAGCAATAATATTAGTAGATGATGTTGCGGAAGCCTTAATTAAAATTGCAACTTATAAGAAAAGCTTGTATGACATTCCTACAATTGCAATTACAGGTAGTGTTGGAAAAACTAGCACTAAAGATATAATAGCAAGTGTTGTAAGTCAAAAATATAAAACTTTAAAGACAGAAGGTAATTATAACAATCAAATTGGAATGCCTCTTACAATGCTAAGAATTGAAGATCATGAAGCGGCAGTCATTGAGATGGGAGCAGATAAATTTGGGGACATCTCATTACTTAGTAAAATTGCCAAACCAAATATAGCTGTTTTTACAATAATTGGTTCTTCTCATTTAGAATCTTTTGGAACGAGGGAAAACATTCTTAAAGCTAAATTTGAATTGTTAGAAGGACTATCAAAAGACAAAGTAGCAATCATTAATAATGATAATGACTTATTACATGAATGGGTGATAAAAAATAAAGAAGAGTATGAGAATAAGGGATATAATATAATTACATACGGAATTAATAATATAAGCGATATTATGCCAATGAATATTAAGCTAGCTCCAACAAAATCCTATTTCGATATTATTATAGATAATAATAGCTATAATGTAGAAGTACCTATTGGGGGAAAACATTTTATATATAATTCATTACCATCATTTGCTATTGCAAAAGTTTTAAATATTGATATAGAAAAGGTAATAATGGGTATAAAAGAATTTAAATTAACTAAGATGAGAATGGAAGTAAAAGAATACTCAAATAATGTTTTTGTAATAAATGATACATATAATGCAAGTTTAGATTCAATGAAAGCAGGATTGGATTATCTTATGGATACACCAACCAAAAATAAGATTGCAGTATTAGGGGGCATGCTAGAACTAGGTAAATATAGTGATGATTTACACAAACAAGTAGGTAAACACGTGGCAAAAACAAATCCAACTAATCTTATAACGGTAGGAGAAGATGCAAAACTTATTTTAAAAGAAGCAATTTTAAATGGATATGAA
>CAYXLQ010000078.1:0-4003 GCA_964465775.1 uncultured Clostridiaceae bacterium | reverse complement strand
ATGATCAATCTTCTGCCATGAATTTATTTGAAGAGATTGTAAGAGTTTATAGTGGCGAAATAAGCGATATTGAAAAAGGAACTACTGCTTTACAAGCTAGAATTAATATGGTCTGGAACTTAAATTTTAATGATCCTAAAGATATGTTAAACACTGACGTAGATTACATTAACGATTTAAAAGTAATTTTACCGAAATTGCAAAAACATTCAGATGAACAAAAGACAAAAACCCCTAAAACTAATATTTACAATGACTCTAGTATTAATATTACTGATAGTTCAGTTTCTAATTCAAATATTGGTCATAATTCTACTGTGAAAGAAGAAAAAGGAAAATACAAGATTATTTTTTCTATAATTGCAGCTTTAGCAGGAATAGCAACAATTATCGGGACTATTTTTGCAATTCTCCATCAATTAGGAAAGATTTAGATAATAGAAGTTAATTACAAGTAAACTTTGAATAGCAAAAGCATAAAAATATCAAAAAATTTTTAAAAAATGAAAAAGACTTATTGGTTATTTTAGGAGTTATGTTTTTAAAGATGGCGTAACAAAGACAAAATTTAGGGGTGCGTAAAATTTGATAGGGGTGCGCAATTGTATCCTTTAGTAACACCCTTCGCATTGAATATGAATAGGTTTGATACAATATGTGTCAAGCCTTTTTTTATTGGCAGATAGGAAGGTTTCTCCTATATTCACTTGCCAGAACTAAATGTTTAAAAACATGTAGAAGTAAAAATATAGGTAAAAATAGTGTTTTTAGTGAAAATTGTAGTTTATCTTACACGATTACAAGTAAGATTTACACGATTACAAGTCGAAACTATACAATTATCCAAATACAATTTAAATTTTAAAAAGGGACTGTAAAGAAATGAAGAAATGATTTATCTTCATGGACTTAAACAGTCCTTTTTCTTTATATAGACAGTTGAAGTGTGGAAAACTTTTGATTTATGCCTATTTTTATGTATCAATATTTTTATGGGGATTTTACTATGCATGATATCATTTAGATATTATTTTACGAGAATTTCTACAATTATGAAAATAATGGTTCTATAATTATTGGAATTGATGTTATAATACAAGTGAGTGATAATCTAATCGCAAGTAAAGCTGCATTATAAGTTATTGCAAATGATAATTTTAACAAAATAGATAATAAATAATTAAGTATTTACCTCTTAAACAATATGTCCTAACTTTTCTAAAAACACTTCATCGTATTGCTATGCCATATAGATTGATCTTCTAGATTGGTTTTATCTTATCATGAACACTCGCTTTTAATTTGTACTATTTTTATGCTAATATCACTAAGACTTAACTACATAAAAAAAAGGAGAAAATAATTATGGGATTAGGAAAATTTATTGATTTAAATGTTGATCAAGAAATTCATCAGTTTATTGATTGGCGAAGCACTGAAAGAACAAGAGCTGAATATCAAAAAGTTTTAGATTATTATGATGAATTGGTACCAACCAACCCTAATGCCAAAGTTGCTAAAGCTTTTGTCATGCTTTTTATGGATGAAAAATCACTGTTATATCCAGCCTTAGAATTATTAGAAAGAGCTATCTATGATGATAAAGTAGAAAGCGCAATAGGTTCATGGGAACTTTACATCCGTTATAGTCGTATTGATACCGAAAAAGCTTATGCTAAATCTTTATATTTTTTATCTAACGCTGCCCGTTTAGAACATTCAATGGCCCAATTGCTAATTTATGAAAAGTATTATGATGGTGAACTGAAAGACAAGTTTAGTAAAGAACTTGCTGACCAAATGTTAATTAAGGCCGCCGAAAATAAAAATGTTTCGGCGTTAAAAATTCTTTGTTCACAATTAAACGATGATTTTACCATCATAGACTCCTATGGTTATTATGCTAAATTATTAGCTGATGTTAGTCCAAAAGATGATCATTATTACCAAGATTATTTAAAGCAAAAGACAATAGTAGATGGTGTTCAAGCTTATATGGATAAAAATTATGATGAATCCTTTAAATTACTTGATTCCATCTCAGAAGACCTTGTTCATCCTGTCGCCACTATTTATTATGCGAAAATGCTTTATTATGGATGGGGAACAGAAAAAAATCAAGAATTAGCAATCAAACTTGCTGAAATATTAACGAAAGTTAGCTCTGAAGAAGCATCACTTGAGAGCCTATATCTCGTTGCTATATCATATTTAGAAGGAATTTATTATGACAAAAATATTAACAAAGGAATATCAATTTTACAAGACTTAGACAAACTCAATTTTAAACCTGCACAAGATGAACTTAAGAATTGGAAAAAAGGATTATTCGGTTGGAAAAGAGTTTAATATGCATAAGTTAGATGTTACTAAAACAATGTATTTTCATGGCATTAAGGAAAACCCCGAGTATCAAATTTTTGGATGGGAACTCATCGGCCATTCTACCGAAAATTTTGGTACCAAAAAACAAACCGATTATGGTTATGATAGTTTAACAAATACAATTGTAAGTAGAGAAACCGAAAGAGAAATGAATGCTAATTACTCACATTACTATCGGATTTTAGAAGAACATATTAGAGGTGAAATTATTACATTAGAAAGAGATTATAATGATAAAATAAAAAAACATAAATATACTGGTAAATATGTTTCTTGGTTTTTCTATTTTATCAAATTATTTCTTCCAGTAACGATGGCATGCATGCTTATCTTTGCCTATATTCCCAATATAATTATTGGAATGGCTACAGATCCCAATTTAATAGATAACAACAACGATACTATTTTAACGATTCTTATTTTTGTTGGCTTTTTTATTGGCGTATTATCTACATCTTTACTTACTTATAAAGAAGATAAAAAAGCTAATCTATCAAACAATTTAAGATATTTAAAAAAACATAAGGATTTTAAATTAATTATAACCAAAGCCGATGCTTTACTTAAAAAAAATAATAATGATTTTATTAGTTTTGATCCTAATGACGAAATCATTTTTAATCGCAATTTTTTAAATTTAAAAGCTTTTCAAAGAAAAGATAAGGGTTTAATAATCCCAAGTGGCGTTAGTGAAGTTAAATCACTTAATTTAAATCCAAACAATTACTTATATGTTTACATACCTAAAGATGTTGAAGTTTTCCCTTATGTTTGGTTTGCAAACAGTAAAAATAGAAATTATTATCAAGATGGTAAAACGAATTATACAACTTATAAAGATCGATTCATTCTTTATGAAGGAAGCGAAAAAATGTATGGTTATCCTGATGAAGTCAATTCTATCTACACTTATTATTTTCATGTTAAAGAAGAGGATATAGAAAACATTATCGCAAGAGCAAGTATTAAAATTTAGTTTCTACGATGATATAATCAATCCAAGTAGCGTTAATGAAGTTATCATTGAGTAGATGATATACTTTTAAGAGTAAAGACTATACTTTATTGGGTAAACATGAGTAAAAAGAAGGGACTGTAAAGAAATGAAGATTTGAATAACTTCATGGGCTGATACAGTCCTTTTTCTTTATCCACTACCTATTAAATGTGGAAAATGCTAAAAAACACCTATTTTCAGGCATAATAAAAGAAGATTTGTCAAAATCTTAAGTTTCACTGTGTATCATTATTCAGTGATTCTATATTTTTTATTGTGATATTTTGATAGATTATAACCGATTAAAGTTAAATAAAACTCCATTTTAACTTTATCAGCGCCAAAGCGCCTAAAACGTCTCACTTTAAAGGCTTCTTTAATGACACCAAAGGTACCTTCAACTTGGATCGATCTTTGAATTCTTAACTCATGTAAATGTCAATTTAAAAAAGAAAGAAAGTGTGCATGTAAGATTCCTTATTTAGTTTTATTAGATGAATGCTTTAGTTTATCTTTAATTCTATAAGAAGGTCCTACTATGTTAAAGATGTAAGAGTGATGTAAGATGCTCTGCCACGAAAAAGTGGGACACATAGGTACCACCTAAAAGAACATATTGTA
>CAYXLQ010000077.1:0-4172 GCA_964465775.1 uncultured Clostridiaceae bacterium | reverse complement strand
TGAATCAAATAAGAATCCACCCATGTATACGTCTATTAAAGGTGTCATAACAGTAAGTACAAAGAATACTAATACTATTCCTATAAAAACATACATTATTTCAGGTAATAGTTTTATTGTTCTTGCTATAGATTCATTTATCTCTTGCTGTAAGTATTCTTCTATTTTACTCATCATTTCTGTTAAATCTGTTTGCATTCCTATTTCAAGCATTTCTATAACCATTGGTGAGAAAGCTCCTTCTATTGCAAATGGTTCTATCCAAGATCCTCCAGATAATAAATTGTTTTTCCCCGTCTCTATTAGTGCTAATATGTAATAGTTAGTCGTGACATTTTTAGATACCTCTAAGCTATCTTGTATACGCATTCCATTTTTAATATTTAATAACATTGCCTGGAAAAACTTACTTGTGACAATGTTTAAAGTTAATTTTCCAAACACAGGGAATTTAATCTTAAATTTATCCCATCTATACCTTCCTCTTGGTGAAGATACTAATACTCTAAATAATGCATATAATAAGCCTATAATTGATAGAACTATATACCAGTTTGATATTATCCATTTTGACATCCTTATTGCCACTTTTGTAGCCTTTGGTAGTTCTCTATCAGAACCAAACATTTCATAAACATTTTCTATTAATGGTGCTCCAAAAAGTAATGTTACCATCATAGCTGCCATTATAAGAACAAACTGTAAAATTTTAGGGATTAATATTCCTCTTAAGGTTTTTCTAAGTTTTATACTGCTTTCCATATAATCTCTACCGTACTCTAATGCAACATCTAAGGAACCTGATTCCTCACCAACTCTTACAAAGTTTGTATATAATGGAGGAAATATTCTAGGATGTCTAGTCATTACATTATTAATAGTTTCTCCAGAGTCCACTCCTATAATCATTTCCTCTATTACTTCTTTTAATTTTTTATTTTCAGTACTATTATATACAGATTCTAGGGCAGTTATATTGTTAAACCTAGCTTTTTTTAATATGTATAAACTATTAGTGAATGTTAATACATCCTTTGGTTTTATAATCCCTGGTAGGCTAACCTCTGCTGTTAGCAAAGAACCAAATTTGGATCCTTTTATTTCTGGCCTATCAAGTTTATTCTTTTTCCCTTTTTCATTTTTGGCTATACCTATTTTAGCAAGTTTGTCGTAATGCACCTTTTTCTTTAATTTTTTAGGTTGAGCTATTTTTTTTGTTGTAACTGAAATAGGCATCATTTTAGTAGCCTTAATTTTTTGTATTACTTCTGACCTATTTTTTGCATTTATAATGTTTCGTATAATTTTTCCGTTTTTTAGTACTGCTTTATACTTATAATCTGGCACTATATATCTCCCCCTATTAATTTCAATATATACTCATATTGATCATCTTCAACACTTTCTCTTATTTTTTCAATAGTAATTTGACCATTCTTATATGCTTGTACAAATGATCTTTCAAAACTTATAGTTCCTTGTGCATTTCTAAGATTAATAGCGTCTTGTATTTCGGATATACTAAATGTTTCCTGCCTTATTAATGCTGCTATGGTTTTGTTATTAACCATTATTTCTGGAATCATTAACAATTCATCATTTTTATCTTTAACTAATTTTTGAGAAATTATTGTTTTTATAACACTTGAAAGGACATATTTAACAGATTTTTGTTCTGCAGGTTCATAAAGTCCCAATATTCTATCTAGCGTTTCACCACAAGATCTTGTATGAAGTGTACCTATAACTAAAGTTCCTGATTCTGCTAAATCAAGTACTGCATCCATTGTAGCTCTGTCTCTAATCTCTCCTATAATAGCAATATCCGAATCTTCTCTTAATAAGTTTATAACTCCATCATAGTAACTTGGAATATCTCCTGCTTTTCCAACTTCTTTTTGAATTATTATAGATCTCTCTGATTCATGAGTATATTCTATAGGTTCTTCAAGCATGATTATTTTCTTTTTTTCTTTTTTATTTATAGTTTGAACTAAAGCATTTAGAGTTGTAGTTTTTCCAGAGTTAACCTTACCAGTTATAAGTATAAGGCCGCTATTGAACTGCCCTATTACTTTTATTAAATCCGTTAAATTATGTTTTTCTAAATCTATTCTTTCATTTTTTATAACCCTTATTGAAAATGTTGGTATCTCCATACTCATGCTTGCATTTATACGAAACCTTTTTCCTTTGTATTCATAAGAAATATCCAGCCTTTTAGTTGATTCAAATATTTCAACTAACTCAAGGCTATCATTTACTATATATTCCATAAGGCTTTCTAGATCATATTTAGTTAAAACTTCGATACTTTCTTCTGTTATTAGATTTTTTTGCACTCTATATACTGGAGACCTTCCTTCTAATAGATGTATATCTGATGCTTCTAAATTTATTGCTTCATCTAATATTTTTAAAAACTTTTCCATAATACCCCTTTATATATTAATTCTCTTTTGAATTTCACTTATTGTTGTAAGCCCCTTTAAATACTTGCTTACCGCATCTACTATTAATGGTTTATAATCAGTTGCTTCCATTGCATACCTCTTTAAGTCAATTGCTGATCTTCCAGAAGCAATTAATTCCTTTAAATTATCATTTATAAATAAATTTTCAAATACTCCTATTCTTTCATAGTAGCCCAAATCAGTACAATGTTCACATCCTCCTACTTCAAAAACAGTTGCATTTTCTAAATCAAATTTAACTCCATTTAATTTTTCAACTTTATCAATAAATATTTTATCTTCTGGTGTAATAACATGAGGTTTTTTACATTTCTCACATAACTTTCTAATTAACCTTTGAGAAATAACTGTTGCAAATGTAGATGATATATCATAGTCCGATATTCCCATTTTTCTTATTCTTGTTATGGCCTCAATTGCATTAGTTGTATGTATAGTACTAAGTACTAAGTGTCCTGTTTGTCCTGATTCTATAGCTGTTTGTGCTGTTTCTTTGTCTCTTATCTCACCTACTAGTATAATGTTTGGATCTTGTCTTAATACTGTTCTTAATGCTCCTGCAAAAGATGTGTCATGCCCTACTTCAACTTGGTTTACTCCCGCCATACGAATTTCTACAGGGTCTTCAATTGTAACAACATTAATTTCTGGTGAATTTAAATAATCTAATATACTATATAATGAAGTTGTTTTACCTTCCCCTGTTGGGGCACATAATAGTATTATACCATTTTGTTTATTAAATGCTGTTTTTACAATCTCATCATCAGTAGGATAACCTAATTCCTTTAGTCCACGTACTTTTGAATCTTTCTTTAAAAGTCTTAAAACAAACTTTTCTCCATGTATGTTTTTTTGAGTAGATACACGAATACTATAATCATCATATGCATTTATTCTACCATCTTGGTCTGCGCTTATTTCTTGGTGCATATTTGATATTGATTTAAGTCTTCCTGTAAGAATTCCTTGCCTTGATTTTGGCAACTCTGATACTTCAACAAGTTCACCATCTACCCTATATCTTATGCGAACCTTTTTATCAAGAGGTTCAATGTGTATATCACTTGCTCTTTGTTTGATAGCCGTAAGTATTATATTATCAACTAAAACTGTTGTATCTTTTTCCGAAGTATCTACAAATTTATCTTGAACATTCCTTACTTCCCTAATTTGTTCCATTATCATTGTATATAAAGTAAAGTATTTTTCCATTTGGAATCCTTTATTAACAAGTAAAAGTTTAACTTCATTAACTGCTTTTGTATCTAATGGGTCAGAAAACGCTACTTTTACTGTTGTTCCATCTATTTCAAAAGGCATTGCTTTGTTATTTATAACAACATCCCTTGGAAGAAATTCCGCATAATTTATAGATATTCCTTTGCTTAAATCAACTGTTTTTTGTTTAATTTGTTCGGCTATTACAGATATTAACTTTTTCTTATCACACATATTTAATATGTCTACTACTTCTCCAACTTTAAACTCCGGATGTTCCTTTTGATAAGTTAAAGCCTCTTGTAGTTGTTCATCTGTTATTAGCCCTTTTTTAACAAGTTCTACACCTGTTGGTGCTTTCCTACTCTTAATATTTTCAAACATTTCTTACCTCCAATTGTTTATTCATTTAACTATTTTAAATATAACGATACTCTAAACGCAATAGCTGGAAACAAGCCATAAACCACTGCTGTT
>CAYXLQ010000076.1:0-4256 GCA_964465775.1 uncultured Clostridiaceae bacterium | reverse complement strand
ACTTCTTTTGCATACTTGCATATACTTTAGCTTAATTTGATTATAGATTATAAATCAAAAACCATTACATTTTTTAGATGTAATGGTTTTTTTAAATTTCATCTATATCCGGATTTATATGAACTACTGCATCATATACCCCTTCACTTTGTCTTAACAGTGAACGTATCTTTCCTGCAATCTTATGGCTTTCCTTAACTGTCATTTCAGGATTTACTGAAATCTTTATAATAAATATGTGTTCGTTTCCTGTAGGTTTGGATTTGATTTCATCTATATGATTAATTCCTTCAATATCTTCTATTATCTGTTCTAGTTCTTCTGAGAGAGCTACATCTGCTTTTTTATCAATAAGTATATCATATGCTTCCAAAGCTATTTTAACACCAGTATATATTATTATGATAGATATAACGGCACCAACAAGGCCATCAACAAAATAATATCCACAGTATCCAAATATTATTCCTATTAACACTCCAAAAGAAATAAGAACATCATTTCTATGATCTTCTGAGTTTGCTTGTATTATTAAACTTTTCTCTTTTTTATTTATTTTATTTATATATATATATAATATTGCTTTAATTATTATTGTAATTAATGGTATTGCAATTAATAAATAAGATATTTCAAAACTTTGATTTTTAATTACTGCTATAATTCCTGTATACAATGTTTGGAAGCCTGCTACTAACATAAATAGTCCGATTAAAAATGATGCTATATATTCTGCCTTACCATGACCAAATTCATGTCCATCGTCTTCAGGCTTCTCTGATATCTTCCCGCCAACAAGTGTGGCAACTGAAGAAAACACATCTCCAAAACTATTAATGGCATCTGCTATTAACCCCTGGGATTTAAATATTAGTCCGCCAATAACTTTAATTGCAAGTAGAAACAAGTTTGCTATTATTCCTATTCCTCCGACAAGTTTAACCTTATCTTTATTTTTACATTTTTTCATATTTCACCAGATCCTTATGTGTCCTTTTTATTTTTTTTAACCTTACTAGTTGCTTTTTTGGATGTTTGTTTTTTAACTGTTTTCTTTTCAGTAGTGCTTCTCTTCTCTTCTGCCCCTGGTTTATTCCAAGAAATATAGTCACATGTTTTTTTATCATCATTTGTATTGTTTTCACATACATAAAAATTTCTTTTAGTTTTTGTCTTTCTTATAAATATTTTTCCCCCACAATGTGGACATGGTTCTTTTATTTCTTCAACGATTGGTTTAGCATTCTTACATTCTGGATAACCAGGACAAGCTAAAAACTTCCCAAACCTTCCTTGTTTTATTACCATGTTTTTTCCGCATAGTTCACAAAGCACATCTGTTTCTTCTGCCTTAAGCTCTGCTTTTGGTATTATATCTTGAACTTCTTCCAAGTTTTTGTTAAAAGGATTATAAAAGTTTCTAAGCATTCCTATATAATCTGTTTTTCCTTCTGATATTTCATCCAATTTCGTTTCCATATCTGCCGTAAATGTAACGTCTACAACATCTTTAAAATAGTTTATCATAATATTATTAACTACTTCACCTAAATTTGTTGGAACTAAATATTTTTTCTCTTTTTCTACATAAAACCTATCAATTATTGTTGAGATTGTAGGCGCATATGTACTTGGTCTACCTATTCCCTTTTCTTCTAATACTTTTACAAGACTTGCTTCTGTATATCTTGCAGGAGGTTCTGTAAATTTTTGTTCAAAACTTAATTTTTTCTGAACTAATACTTCTTTTAATACTAATTCAGGAAGTGTTCTTTCTTCTGAAATATCTTCTTCATCATCTTTTCCAGCTTTTTTTTCATCTTTAGATTCTATATATAATTTAAGGAATCCATCAAATTTAATAGTTGAACCATTAGCATAAAAGATATAATCTTGAACATTAATTCTAACACGCACAGTGTCATATATAGCTACTGACATTTGACTTGCTAAAAATCTGTTATATATCAATGTATATAATTTAAAAGCATCCTTATCTAAAGCTTTCATAATACTATTATCTAAACTTGTCGGTCTTATTGCCTCATGTGCATCTTGTGCTCCTGATTTTCCTTTAAACACTCTAACTTGATAATATTCTTTTCCAAAACTTGTTAGTATATGTTTTTTTGCCATACTAAGTGCTTCTTCTGATATACGAGTAGAATCTGTTCTCATATATGTAATATGCCCCATTTCATATAGTTTTTGGGCTATCATCATTGTTTTTTTGACAGGGAAACCAAACTTCCTTGATGCGTCTTGTTGAAGACTTGAAGTTGTGAAAGGAGCTGGTGGATTTTTCTTTTTTTCAGCCTTTTTAATATCCTCCACAATATACTTTTTACCATCAATTGTTTTAACTATTTCATTAACTTGCTTTTCTTCTTTAAGCTCTATCTTTCCTTTAATGTCTCCATAAAATTTTGCAAATATATCTACTTTATTATTTTCACTATTTAATATTACATTTAAATTCCAATATTCTTCTGGTTTAAAGTTCCTTATTTCAAATTCACGATCCATTATGATTCTTAGAGCAACTGATTGAACTCTTCCAGCACTTAATCCAGTTTTTACTTTTTTCCATAAAACTGGGCTTAGTTTGTATCCTACTATTCTATCAAGTATTCTTCTTGCTTGTTGAGCATTAACTAAATCTATGTCTATTTCTCTTGCTGATTCTACTGCTTTACTTACTGCCTCTTTTGTAATTTCGTTAAATTCAATTCTACATTTTTGCTTAATATCTATTCCTAATTGATTTTTTAAATGCCATGCTATAGCTTCACCTTCACGATCCGGGTCAGTAGCAAGATAAATAATTTCTTTGTTCTTTGATTCTGACTTTATTTCATTTATAATTTTTGCTTTACCTTTCATTTTTATATATTCAGGTTTAAAGTCATTATCTAAATCCACTCCCATTCTACTTGCTGGAAGATCTATTACGTGACCTTGAGAAGCTATGACATCGAAATCCTTGCCTAAATACTTTTTAATTGTTTTTGCCTTTGATGGTGACTCCACTATTACTAGTTTTTTTCCCACGAGTATTAATACCTCCCTACTATTCTTTTTACAAGTTCTTTTGCTTTTAATATATTCTCTTCTTTTTTAGATATTACTAAATCAATTGCTTCTGCAATTTCTTTCATATCATTTTCCTTTAATCCTTTTGTTGTAACAGCAGGTGTTCCTATACGAATTCCACTTGTTATTTGTGGTTTTTCAGGATCATTTGGAATACAGTTTTTGTTCACGGTAATATTTACACTATCTAAAAGTTCTTCTGCTTCTTTACCTGTTACACCTTTATTTCTTAAGTCAACAAGCATTAGATGGTTATCTGTACCTTTTGATACTAAATTAAACCCTCTTTTTATTAACTCCTCTGCAAGAGTCTTTGCATTTTTAATAACTTGAGTTGTATATTCTTTAAATTCTGCTTTTAATGCTTCTCCAAAACATACTGCTTTTCCTGCAATTACGTGTTCTAGTGGTCCCCCTTGAATTCCAGGAAATATCGTTTTATCTATGATTTTGGCATGTTTTTCTTTACATATTATTAGTCCTGAGCGTGGTCCTCTTAAGGTTTTATGAGTTGTACTTGTTACAAAATCCGCATATGGTACTGGTGATTCATGTTCTCCTGCAACTATAAGTCCTGCAATATGAGCCATATCAACCATATAATATGCGTTTACTTCATCTGCTATTTCTTTTATCCTTTTAAAATCTATTTTTCTAGGATATGCACTAGCTCCTGCAACTATAAGTTTAGGTTTATGCTCTATGGCTTTGCTTCTTACATCATCATAATCGATATATCCTTCTTCTGTGACTCCATATGATATAAAATTATATAATTTCCCTGAAAAGTTTGCTTTGCTTCCATGTGTTAAATGTCCTCCATTTGATAAATCCATTCCTAAAACAGTATCTCCTGGTTTTAAAATCGACATATATACTGCCATATTAGCTTGACTTCCACTATGAGCTTGAACATTTGCATGCTCTGCACCAAACAATGTTTTAGCTCTTTCTATTGCTATCTTTTCTATTTTATCTATATTTTCACATCCACCGTAATATCTTGCATTTGGATATCCTTCAGCATATTTATTAGTAAGTATGCTTCCCACTGCTTCTAGTATGCCTTTGCTTACAAAGTTTTCAGAGGCTATTAGCTCAATATTTTTATTTTGCCTTGCCTCTTCTTTCTTAATTAATTCATATATTTCTTTATCATTTTC
>CAYXLQ010000075.1:0-4279 GCA_964465775.1 uncultured Clostridiaceae bacterium | reverse complement strand
AAGTTACTATTATTACTCAACGTTAACATTTTACCAAATGTATTTTTAAATGATTGATTCATGTCTGCTATTGTTCCATCATCACTAATTACAACGAAACCATCCGCCATTGTATCTATGATTGTCCTAAATGCAACTGGTGTAACATTTAGGGCTTTAAATTTAATTATTGCTAATCCAAAACAAATAATTGTAGCAGTAAACATTATTGGTGTAATATATACTGTAAGTTTTATTATCCCTATTGTAGCCAATATATTTGGAATTAATGGAAATAAACATCCCAATATTATAAATGCTGTTTGTCTAGAGAAAAACCCCGATTTTTTTAAAGATGTTTCTATAAGTAAAATCATACTAATTATCATACAACTATATGAATATATTGAATATATTATAAATAGTGGGCCAAATTCTGTAGAATTTATATTTATAGAATAAGTTCTATAAAATAAATGGTGAATATCGTTTGTCCATAAAACTATTAAAAAAAATACTGGTATGCAAATAAGAACATTATTCTTTTTAAATATTTTTTTACTTCTATATGATATTGAAAATATTATAAATAGTGGGCCTATAAACATTCCACCTATATATGATATATATTCAAAATATATTAATGGAATATCATAGATTCCTCCTAAAAACACTTGTAATATAATTCCACTTAATTGAATTATTAATGCTATTAGTAAATACAAAAGCGTTTTATATTCCAGTTGTTTGTTTTCTTTAGTTCTTATATAATATGTAAACACTATAAGAACTAACAATGATATTAATAATAATGTTTTTATTACCATTTATTCCTCCTTGTTTGGACTAATAATAAAATTTGCTTTTATTAAATAACTAAAATATTTTTTAATATAGTTCTCGTCCAATTTCTCCCATCTGAACTTTAAATTATTTAAATATCTTTTTGTTATATCTGATTTTACTATTATATTTGAAGTATACTTTATTTCTTGATTCCTATCTAAGTCTATTATTATTCCTGTAATATTTTTATTTTTTTGTTCTATTAACTTATGTAATTTGTTTTTAAATTCAAGTTCTGTTACTTCTTCTATTTTAATATTTAATTCTTTTATAATTTGTAGCAATTCTCTCATATATATATGATTATCATTAAATATATGTAAAATTCTATAATCACAATTATCATATAATGCTCTGACAATTATGTCTGCTGCTTGATCAATAGGGCTCATTTCAATATATACATCTTTAAATTTATTTGGTATCATCTCAAGTTCTACAAAAGCCTTAATTCTATTTACAAATGCATTTTCTTCTATGTTAGGTTGGAATTTTCCATCTGTATATCTTCCTGTTAAATTCCCCATTCTCATTATTGTCAAGTTAAGGCCTTCCTCACACAATTTTAAAAGTTCTACCTCTGCAATGTATTTACTATATACATATCCATTGTATAATTTTTGTTCAATAAACAATTCATTTTCACTATAATTAACTTCTTCTTCAAACTTTTGTTCTATCTGACCAGTCTCTAACATATTTCCGCATACACTTAATGTAGATATATGATATAAATGCATTTTATTTTTAATACATAATTTTGCTAGATTAATAGCTACTTTTACGTTCATTTTTAGAAATAAATCTCTTTCTGCAAAGTGTTTTACAACAGCAGCAGAGTTTATTACACTTCCTATATTATTAATGTTTTCTACTTTACTAAATATGGTTTCTTCTAATATGTCCCCCTCAATCACTATAATTCTTGTGCCAAAAAAACCTTCATACTTGTTTTTAAAAAAGAATTTCATTCTTTCTTTTAACCTTGTTTCTCCAGTAATACCGTTTTTAGCCCTTACAATACAATAAATCTTTCTACTTTTTGAGGTATCTACCATATTGGAAAGAATATGCGCTCCTAAAAAACCAGTTGCACCTGTAAGTAATACATCTTCTTTATTATTGTTTTTTTTATTTTTATTTTTCATTGCGTTATTTGTTTTATCATAATTATAATTTGATATATTATACATTTCATCTAACTGATTTGGTAATTTGTTTGACAATTTTCTAATTGTTCTATAATTATACAAGTCAGCATAGGTATAACTATATTGTTTCTGTGAAGACTTCATAACAAATTCAGTAGCAAGTATTGAATCTCCACCAATATCAAAAAAATCATCGTCTATCCCAAACTCTTCTTTTTTTAACAGACTCTTCCAGATAGAAAAAAGACTTTTTTCTAGTTCTGTTTCAGCTTTAGGTTTTTCTTTATTTTTAGTTATTTTAATGTTTTTTAACGCACCTATATCTACTTTTCCGTTTATGTTTAAAGGAATTTCTTCTAAAAACACTATAACTTCAGGCACCATATAATTTGGCAAATCTTTTTTAAGTTTATTTTTGATATCCTCTTCCTTATATTTAAACCTATCATCCTTTAAAATAAATGAATTTATTCTTTTCTTTTCATTATCAAAAATCACATACGCATCTTTTATTCCTTCTATTTTTATAATATTATTTTTAATTTCTTCAAGTTCAATTCTATAACCTCTAATTTTTATTTGGTTATCTATTCTGCCTCTATATAAAAGGTTCATATCGTGATTTAGTTTTACTAAGTCTCCTGTTTTATATACCATATATTTAGAATTTTCATCGTTTAAAAATAGTTTTTTTATAAGTTTTTCATTATTAACATAACCTTTACCTAACCCATATCCCCCTACTACTAATTCTCCGATTGCATTCATTGGTAATATTTTATTGCATTTATCATATACATAACAACTACTATTACTAATTGATTTTCCTATTGGAACTTCTTTACTAATATCTTTATGGTTTTTCAATGTATATGTAGTAGATATGACAGCATTTTCTGTAGGTCCATATGCATTTATCAAACAAGTGTTTTTACATTTATCTAAAACTCTTTTACCAGCTTCAACAGGAAAGACTTCTCCTCCTGTTATTAAATATTTTATATTTTTAAACACTTCTGGTTTGTACATTGCAAACTTGTTAAAAACAGATGTTGTTAAAAGCATAACATTAATATTATTATTATTTATATAATCTTCGAAACTCTCTGGGTTTAGTAATGTCTCTTTATTTATTACATGAAGACTTGCACCATTTAAAATAGCTGACCATAATTCGAATACAGATGCATCGAAAGCAATAGTACCTGATAACAATACTTTATCTTCTGGTAATATATTAATGTAATTTGTATTTTTCACCAATCTTACTACTCCCCCATGAGAGTTCATAGTTCCTTTAGGAAATCCAGTTGTTCCAGATGTATACATTATATATGCTAAATCATTTTTTGTAACTTTAATGTTTATCTCTGCATCGCTACTAGTAGCAAATACTTCTGAATTTCTATTTACTGATATATATTCAATATTAAAATCCTTGTTAATATTTGTATTGTTAATTATTTTTTCTTTTGAAAGTATAATTTTAGCATTACTATCTTTTAGCATGTATTTAATTCTACTTTTAGGTAGCTCATAATCTATTGGTACATAATTCCCTCCTACCTTTAATACTGCAATTATTGAGACAATAAGTTCTTCTGTCTTATCAAGCATTATTGCTATTGTATCCTTTTTAGTAATACCTTTTTGTAATAATACATTAGCCAGCTGATTAGATTTTTTATCTAATTGTAAATATGTAATTACCCTATCCTTGTATATAACAGCTTTTTGATAGGGATATCTTTTAACATTTTCTCTAAATGTTTCTAATATATTATCAAACTCAAGAGTACTCTCTTCTTCGTTCATTTTAGTTATTAACATACTTTTTTCTTTTTTATCTAGCATTTCAATATCCTTTAATAAATTATCTTTACTTTCTATCATGCTGTTTATAACATTTTCGATATGCTTTACTAAAGCCTTTATAGTTTCTTCCTTATATAAATCCGTACAATATTCAGCTAATATATCAAAACTATTATTTGTAGGAATAACTTGTAGTGTTAAATCGAATTTCGAAGTATGTGTATCAATTTCATTTATTCGAACAGCAGTGTTTCCAAAATTCAATTTTGGATATCCTAAATTTTGATATGCATACATAATGTTAATTACTGTTTCACTTTTTATATCCATCTTTGGTATAAGTTCTTCTATTGGATAACAATCATTTTCTATAATATTTATTATATCATTTTTTTTGTTTTTCAAATATTCTTTTATTTGAATATCCCAATTTATTTTATCTAAATGTGGCATTGTCTTTACGAACATACCTATTATATCCCTGTATT
>CAYXLQ010000074.1:0-4700 GCA_964465775.1 uncultured Clostridiaceae bacterium | reverse complement strand
ATTCTTTTTAACTTATCAGAAAACAATTCAGATTTAACAATATTGGTTCTTTTAAATATTTTTATATTACCTTCTAACAACTTTTTAAGTAGTTCAGCTGCAATATTCTTTTGTTCCATGTTTTTTATGCTATTCATATAGTCTTCAGAAAGTATAGATATTTCTGGATTTTCTCTATCTGCAATTTTGAAGATATCTATAACACCTTCATGCTTTATTGCTTGCTCTATTATTTTACTAATTTTTTCATTTACTTCACTAGTTGTAAGTTTTCCTGTACCAGTTACTTTACATATGCCAACTTTAATACCTTTAAAATATTCTACTTCTATTTTAGTTCTGTTATCTAGCATTGATCTGCAAAGTGTATCTGCTTGAGATAATGCAGTCGCTTCTCTTATAAAGTCTTTTCTTTCCTCTTCTTCTAAAGATAATACATAGTTTATACCATTAGATAATGTTCTAAGTCTTAATTCATTTGAATCATTAAAGAATTCTGAATAATTGAATCCGTAGAATAAATCTCTCATTATTTCTAATTTTTCCATAAGTATTATATACGCTTTAGATATGTCTGGAATTTTATCTGCATCCCTTTGTGTGTATCTAGCAAGTGCTGATTTTAAGTCTGCCCCTATTCCAATATAGTCTATAATTAATCCAGCCTCTTTATCTTTGTATACTCTATTTACTCTAGCAATTGCTTGCATTAAGCTATGTCCCTGCATAGGTTTATCTATATACATAGAATCAAGAGAGGGAACATCAAATCCCGTAAGCCACATATCAACTACAATAACTATTTTAAGCTCACTATTTATATCTTTAAACTTAATTGCTAGTTCATCTCTGTGTTGCTTATTACCTACTATATCATGCCAATCTTCTGGATCATCATTGTTATCTGTAAGTACAACTTTTACTTTGTTATTCCAATTTGGTTTTACCGATAGTATTTGTTTGTATAAATTAATAGCCACTTTTCTACTCATACAAACAATCATAGATTTTCCTTCTAATATGTTTTCTCTTTGTTCATAATGTCCAATTATATCTTTAGCAAGTAATTCTAATCTTTCTTTTGAACCAATAATTGACTCTAATTTAGCAAGTTCTCTTTTAGATTGCTCAATAGTTTGTTCGTCAGCTTGTCCGCTCTCAGACATAGTAATATACTCTTCATCGGCTTCAGCTAGCATCATTTCATTTAAATTTAATTTAGCAACTCTATTTTCGTAATATATTGGTACAGTAGCATTATCTTCTACTGCTTGTGTCATATCATATATATCTATATAATCCCCGAATAATTCTCTTGTACTTCTATCTGCAAAATCTATAGGTGTTCCTGTGAAACCAATAAAGGTAGCATTAGGCATAGCATCCCTCATGTTTTTAGCCATACCATATTTAATGCCACCTGTAATTTTATTAAATTTAGCTGTTAATCCATATTGACTTCTATGTGCCTCATCAGCTATGAAAATAACATTAGAACGATCAGTTAAACAATCTGTGCCTTCTTCAAACTTTTGTATGGTAGTGAAAACTATTCCCCCTGCATTTACTTTTAATAATTCTTTAAGCTCTTTTCTACTATTAGCTTGTTTAGGAGTTTGTGGTAATATTTCATTGTTACAAATAGCAAATGTAGAATACAATTGATTATCTAAATCATTTCTATCCGTTAAAACAACTATAGTAGGATTATTAAGCTCAATATCTTTCATAAGCATTCCAGTATAGAATACCATAGCTAAACTCTTGCCACTACCTTGTGTATGCCAAACGACACCTGCTTTTCTACTTTCAGTAAATAAAGCATTTTTCGTACTTTAAATAGCTTTTTTAACAGCAAAATATTGATGATATCCTGCTACCATTTTTATTTTCTTTTCTTCTCTATTTTGAAAAACAATAAAGTTAGTTATAATATCTATTAATCTTTCTTTTCTAAATACTCCTTTAAGTAATACATCTACTTGATTTATATTTTCTTCAGGTTTTTCTCCATCAATAGACTTCCATTTCATATATCTAGTTAAATTTGAAGTAATAGTTCCCATCCTAGCATTTATTCCATCAGAAATAACAGAAAAACAATTGTATTCAAATAAAGATTTTATATCCATTTGATAATTTTTAATTTGATTATATGCATTCTCTATTGTAGTGTTTTCTTTAGTAGCACTTTTAAGTTCAAAAACAACTAAAGGAATACCATTTACAAAAACAATTAGATCGGGTCTTTTTGTCTTATATCCTTCTATGGTATATTGATTAACAACTGTAAAACTATTGTTTAAAACATTATCCCTATCAATCAACTTACAAACATAAGTTTTATCTCCAGGCAATGGAACTTCAACACCACGGTATAACATTCTACTAAACTCATAATTAGCTTGTGTAAGTTCGATAGAATTAAAGTTACGCACTTTTCTATATACTTCATCAGCAATATCCATAGTCATACCTTCATTAATTTTAAATAATGACTCATATAACTTGTCCTTTATAACACATTCATGATAATCACGTTCAATATTTGGTCCAAATACATGCTCATATCCTAAACCAACTAATTGCTCTATTATACCTAACTCTACTTGTTCTTCATTAAACATAGTTTTACTCCTTCATTTATATTCTATCTCCGGAAAATATTTAGCTCTAATAATTAAAGATGAGATTCTATTATCAAAGATTTTTTCAAGTTCAAATAACATACCTGCAATCCCATATTTATAAATATTCATATACTTGCATATTTCTTCATAACTAAAAGCATACTCACCTTTAAAGTGTTGATCTTTATTATCTCGCAAGCTTCTTAATTGCAAAAAACTTGACCATATCTTATTATTTTTATTCAGCTTTTGCCCAGATATTATTGGAATCCATATATCAATTTTATCGTCAAAAGAAATTTTATTTTGTTTATTATCTATCAAAGGATTCTGTGGATTAGATATGTTATACTTTTCTGAAGCTTCTCTTAAACAATTTTCTATTGCACTTATTCCCTTAGTAACAGCAGTAATAAAGTCAGATATATTGTTTTCAGAAATAGCTCTTTTAAAATTATTGTATGAATCTATAAACAAACCATTATATGGTATATCTATAAATTCTGTAGGTCCTGTGGGTAAACTTTTTTGTACTCCATTCCTACTTATTATCACGTTTCCTCCCGAGTTTGTTATCATCTTTCCTCTATCTGATAAATTTTCATAATTATTAATAGGATTTTCAAAAATTCTAGTTCTTTCAGCTATAATATCAAATTCTTCACCCGTACATCTTGTATGAATTTGTATTAACATTTCATCTGATAGGTTCTTATATCTTAAAGTATTATAATCACTATATTTTATCATATCTAATATCATATTCTTAGCGCTTATTTTGCTTATTTTCTCTTTCTTTATAAATCCCATTATATCCTCCCTAAATTTATATTCTACGTTTTCTAGTTATTATTATTTTAGTTTTTTAGATTTTAAATATTTATGCAAGTCTGAATTTTTTAAAATATTTATATATATGGTTTCACCATTATGATCAAAAGAGTTAACTTCACTATGGAATAATTCTATATTATATTTTTTACCTTTTCCAACCTCTATTAACAATTGATTACTATATACATTGCCATTTATATCTTCATAGAATATCAAATAACTAGTATTATCTGATACATCTATTTCTTCTCTTATATATTTAATAATTACTTTAAATTCTAAATTTTCGTTAATTGCAATATTATGAGAAAAGTTTTTATTAACTGTATAATTACCATCTTTTTGTAAAACTTCACTTTTTACTTCACAACATTTAGTCATATCAAATAATTTAATACTTTTTGCAATTCCTATTCCAATATTTTTCAATTCTAACATAATACCTACAGGTGCATGAACGGGTTCTCTTGAAATATTATTTTTTAAATAAATATCTCTATAATACTGATCAAACATATTAACCTTTTCATCATCTTTTTCGTCATTTGTAATAATATTCATTTTCTCAACTCTTATATAAGGCCTATATGTCTGTTTATTTTGATTAGCTATTTGTTTATTTGTGAATTTATTCGTAAGTATAAGTGTAGTTATAATTCCTCCTAAAGTTATTATAGCAAGCAAAAAATTTACAGTTACATCTAAAATTTCATAACAGCTCATACAATCACCTCAATTCTCTATATAACAAATCACAATTTGTATGATTAAATTTCTATATCATCTAAATCTATTTCACCGTTCATTAATTTTGGTAATAATGTATCTCTTAATTGTTCTAATTTATTAATTTCTTCTAAATTAGAAAAGTACTTATTTTCTAAAGGTTCCATTTGTTCATTAAATTTCTCTAACAATTCTTCAGAAGGAATATAATGAACAAATGGAACCTTTAGAAAATAAGTACTTTTCTAAAGGTTCCATTTGTTCATTAAATTTCTCTAACAATTCTTCAGAAGGAATATTTAAAGCAATATCTTTTATATTATCGATTGTAATTTGTGGTTGAGCAGATCCGGTAGTATATTCATAATAATAACTATCTAAGGAATATTGTTTTAAATAATGATGATACTTTCTGTCACATTCTAAGATTAAAGAGTTATTGGTAACAAAGCTTTGAGGTTTTGATATTATTACATTTCCAGAAGCTGCTCCTCTGCAAGAAATTAAAAC
>CAYXLQ010000073.1:0-4828 GCA_964465775.1 uncultured Clostridiaceae bacterium | reverse complement strand
CAAATCCAGTTCCAGTTATATTAGTATCTAAAAGGGTAAAAAGTGTAACTGAAGGTAGACTTAGTGATGTTCCTGTAACGTTATTAGACCTAATGGGAATGGAAATACCAAAAGAAATGACCGGAAAATCGATAATATATTTTAATTAATAGGAGGGGTAAAAAATGGCTACAATTGATCCTAAAAAAGTAAAAATAGCTGAAATGCTTAATATAGAATTTCCTAAGGAAATAGGAAAAAAATTATCTAAAGAAATAATAAATATATCAGAGCAAGAAAAAGAGGATTTTAATTATTTGTCGAGAAGAACTACGGGACAAGTGTATCAAGCAGTTTCGGAATACTATAGATGTACTGAACAACAAG
The DNA here is from genome assembly GCA_964465775.1 of uncultured Clostridiaceae bacterium. GTDB lineage: Bacteria > Bacillota > Clostridia > TANB77 > CAG-465 > CALXJE01. Next base: position 4,462 of record CAYXLQ010000073.1, on the reverse strand, counting down.
CTGAAAGAATGGTAGGAGAAATATTAGAAGAAGGAAATAGAAGTATAAAAATGACAATGAATATGGCAAGAGAACAATATGAACAATCAACTAATTATATTGCAAGTTCAACAATAAGAACACCAGTGGAAAAACATTTAGATAGAACATTTAACGAAGGAATAGCCCCCCAAGAGTCTTTTGATGGAATGAAAAAAGATATAAATGGTAAATCTCAGAACAATCTATATTTGGAAGATGTAAGAAATGGAGTAGATAACCCTACAAGAAATAAAATAGAAGATATAGTTTTTACGGAAATGTTTGCAGCTCTTAAAAGAAAGTTAAACGTTTATGAAAGTAGGCAAGGAGAAGAAACTTTTTATGAAGTTAAGAGGATTCTTGGAAATAAATTTGTAGCTGAAGTTGTAGATTTATATAATAATGGATCAAAACAAATTACTGAAATTACCGAACAGGTTATTACAAATGAAGTTCATGAGGTAGAACGAGAATATTTAAGTATTATTAAAAAAGAAGAAAATATAAACAAGGATTCGCAAGAAAAAACTGAAAAAAACGATTTTGAAAAAGAATTAAAAGGAAATATGGTTACGCTAGAAGATAGTTTTGAGAATTATATGGCATCAGAAGAAGAATTGAAAAAACATGAAAAGAAAAAAAGCATTAGAGAAGAATTATTAGAAAAATTAAAATAAAGGGAGGAAATATTATGAAACAATACATTATGATTGAATCAGTATATGCAAGAGAGGTAATGGACTCAAGAGGAAACCCTACTATAGAAGTTGAAGTATTAGTAGAGGGAGGTTTTATGGGGCGTGCCATAGTTCCATCAGGAGCATCAACAGGTGCTTTTGAAGCAGTAGAATTAAGAGATGGAGACAAAAAAAGATACCTAGGTAAAGGGGTAGAAAAAGCAGTAGACAATGTTAATGATATAATTGCTCCAGAAATAGAAGGACTTAACGCATTAGATCAAGTAGAAATTGATAAAATTATGATAGAACTTGATGGAACACCAAACAAAGCAAAATTAGGTGCCAATGCAATATTAGGAGTTTCACTTGCAGTAGCAAGAGCGGCAGCGGAAGCACTGGGACTTTCGTTATATGGATATATAGGAGGCGTAAATGCAAAGACATTACCAACACCTATGATGAATATTTTAAATGGTGGAAAACATGCAGATAACAGTGTAAATGTACAAGAATTTATGATCATGCCTGTAGGTGCAGAAACTTTTAAAGAAGGACTTAGAATGTGTGCAGAAGTATTTCATAATTTAAAAGAAGTATTAAAAGCAAATAGTTTTGCAACATCAGTAGGAGATGAAGGAGGGTTTGCTCCAAATCTTAAAAAAGATGAAGAAGCATTACAATATATAGTTGAAGCAGTTGAAAAGGCAGGATTTAAAGCAGGAAAAGATTTTAAGATAGCTATAGATGCAGCAGCTACAGAAATGTATCAAAAAGATGGAACATATTTATTCTGGAAAACGGGAGAAAAGTTTACTAAGCAAGAGATGGTAGACTACTGGGCAGAGATGATAGAAAAATATCCAATAATATCTTTAGAAGATGGCCTTGCTGAAGAAGACTGGGAAGGTTGGAAATTACTAACTGAAAAGTTAGGAGATAAAATACAGCTTGTAGGAGACGATTTATTTGTAACTAATACTGAAAGATTATCAAGAGGAATAAAAGAAAATATAGCAAACAGCATATTAATTAAAGTTAATCAAATAGGAACACTTACAGAAACACTTGATGCTATTACAATGGCAAATAGAGCAGGATATACAGCAGTTATATCTCATCGTTCAGGTGAAACTGAAGACACAACAATAGCAGATTTAGTTGTTGCAACTAATTCGGGACAAATAAAAACAGGGGCACCGTCTAGAACTGATAGAGTAGCAAAATATAATCAATTACTTAGAATAGAAGAAGAATTAGGATTTATATCTAAATATTCAGGAAATGAATCTTTCTTTAACTTGAAGTAAATAAAAACAAAAACATACATTACTTTGAAAGAAATGTATGTTTTTTATTTTTTGAATTTATTTAATAAATTTATTTCCAAATTTAATTCCGATAAAGATACATAACAATATAGTAAAGAATACTAGTGAAAAACTAAACAAGCTTGCTGACAGAGTATGAAAAAATGAAAGTTTATATTCTTTATCAATATTTTGAGTATCAGAAGGTATTACTTTTGACAAATCAATTGATGCTTTATCTTGTTGAGTAGAATCTTCAAGTTTATTATCGTTGACTTCTTGGGAAGAAGGAGCCAAAGTCTTAGGTATATCTTTTTTTAATATTTTAGTTATAAAAAACTCATAAGATTTTTTCCATATTTTTTTGTAATTGAGCATAACAAGTTTTAAAAAGTATGCTTGTAATATTATAAAAACAATAAAAGATATAAAAATAGTAATAAATACAAACAAAGTGTTATTAAAAGTATATTCCCAATTCATTATGTTATAATATATAAAATCAAAAGCATTTATATTTAATTTGTTTAAAATTAAATCTGCAATAAATAATATAAGTGTAAATGAAAATGCTGATAAAAAGGCTGGTAACAGCATATTAACAAATTCTATTTTTTTGCCTGATACTACAAATATGCTTGCTTGTTGAACTGAACCTATTATTACAAGCAAAAGAAGAACAATAAGTAATGCAAACACAAATAATATAAATCCCATATGAACTCCAATCAATTTATAATAGATATACTATTACAATATATTAAAATAATTATATAGAATAATTTTAAAATTGTCAAATAAATAATTTGTAATATTTTAGTAATGAAATCCAATGATAAGATTACATAAGTTAAATGATATATAAAAATATAGCCTTGGTAGTCTGGAATTAAGATTTATACCTGTTGAATAAACGAAAGAAGCTTATGGCAGATATACAAATTTTAGTAAGTAGTTATAATAATTTAATACTACTATTTATATATAATGAAGGTGTGATATAATGCTATTAATATTAATTATGTTTGTAGGAGGAGATTATGGCTTTTGATTATAAAAAAGAATATAAAGAGTTTTATATGCCTAAAAAGAATCCATCCATTATAACAATTCCTAAAGTCAATTACCTTGCAGTTAGAGGAAAAGGAGATCCTAATGAAGAAGGTGGCCAATACAAAGAATCAATAGAATTACTATATGGGGTTGCATATACAATAAAAATGAGTAATAAAGGAAATTATAGGATTAGTGGCTATTTTGAATATGTAGTTCCACCACTAGAAGGATTTTGGTGGCAAGATAAAATAAAAGGTGTTGATTACACAAAAAAGGAAGCATTCAAATTTATTTCTATATTAAGATTACCTGATTTTGTTACTAAAGAAGATTTTAATTGGGCTATTCAAGAAGTTAGTAAAAAGAAAAAAAAGGATTTTTCAAAAGTTGAATTTTTAACTTATGATGAAGGTGTATGCGTTCAATGTATGCATATAGGCTCTTACGATAATGAACCAATTACGGTTAAACTTATGGAAGATTATGCAAAGAATAATGGTTACAAAATAGATATTTCAGGCACGAGGCACCACCATGAAATATACTTAAGTGATCCAAGAAAATGTAATATAGATAGTTTGAAAACTGTTATTAGACATCCTATTAAAGAAATATAAAATAGATTAGGCTAAAATTAAATGTAACACTTATTAATAACAATAAGATAAAAAAGCAAGAGATTATGATTCATATATAGGTAATAATAGTAATTAGAACTACTAGTATTTATATATAGAAGGAGAAAAAAATGTTTAAAATTAATTCAACATATAAACCATCGGGTGATCAACCTAAAGCTATTAAGCAATTAGTAGACGGAATAAAAAGTGGTAAGAAAAACCAAACGCTACTTGGTGTAACCGGTTCTGGAAAAACATTTACAATTGCTAATGTAATAGAACAAGTTCAAAAGCCTACAATTGTAATGGCGCATAATAAAACATTAGCCGGGCAATTATATTCTGAATTTAAAGAGTTGTTTCCTAACAACGCAGTAGAATACTTTATTTCGTATTATGATTATTTTCAACCAGAAGCATATATAGTATCTACGGATACATATATAGAAAAAGATAGTAGTGTTAATGATGAAATAGACAGATTAAGACATAGTGCTACAGCGGCATTATTTGAACGTAAAGATGTAATTATAATAGCTTCGGTTTCATCAATATATTCACTTGGGGATCCAGAGCAATACTCGAATTTAACACTTTCTATTAGAGAAGGAATGGAAAAGCCTAGAGATGAAATATTACAAAAGTTGGTAGAACTTCAATATGAAAGAAATGATGTAGAATTCGTTAGAGGAAAGTTTAGAGTTAAAGGAGATATAGTTGATATCTTCCCAGCAGGAACTGAAGAACACGCAGTTAGAATAGAGTTTTTTGGTGATGA
>CAYXLQ010000072.1:0-4995 GCA_964465775.1 uncultured Clostridiaceae bacterium | reverse complement strand
CATTTTCTATTAGAGCACTCTCATATTTCCTAAATTCCCCGATAATAAAACAATTTTCCTTATCAGATAATATATTAAAGACTTTATCATTATAGATAAGAGGAATATTGGAATTAGCACAAATGTCTTTTATCAAGAAAAAACCATCACTCTTAAGTGTTTTCGAATGAATGAAAATCCTATTTACATATTCTATTTTTTGTTTTAATAATTCGATTGTTAGTGTTATTCCAAGAGTGTATGAAACATCAGCTTCTTTCTTATATTTCTTGACCATTTTATATTTTCCTTTTTATTCATTATACCATTATCTAATCTTAAAAACAATCATCTAAGAATACAAAAGAGCCAATTGGCTCTTTTATTTTAATCTTCTGATTTAGCTTGCTTTTTACTCAACACTATGGAAAGCATTATAAATAAGGCAGCAAACAACATTTGTACAAGCATATATAAAATAATTTTGTTTATATTATCTGAATTCAAATTGTTTGCACTAGTAATTAAATCAACATTATAAACATAATAATAATTCGGTAAGATATGAGCAAATGTCAGAATGCCTTTACTTAGTAAGAACTGAGGAACAAATGCTCCAGTTAAAAATGCAGAACCAAGTGAAAAAACATTATTAACTCCAGATAATACTTCAACTTTGCGAATCAATAAACTCATACAATATGACATGCTTAAAGCAGTAAAAGAAAATATAAATGTATTAACGATTAACAATATTCCACTTTTAGAAAACATAGCACCAGGATATAATAACAAGGATATACCACATAATAATATTACAAGAGCTGTTGTGAAAAACGAATTTCCAAAAATCATTTCAAGATTAGAATTTTTCATAGGATACGGAGAAACTATTAGTCTTCTTCTTACATCAAACTTCCTAAACGAAATTGTTATTAAGCCAACTACAGTTAAAATCACCGACATTAGAATATAAGATAAAGTCCTATAATATGAACCACTACTAGTTAATTGATCACTTTCTTCTATTAATGTAATGGCTTCTGCTTCATTTTGTAGAACATCATTTACTAAAACAATAATCTCATCTAAACTTTTATCAGTTTGGTTTAAATATACTCTTGTATAATTTAAATACTTATTAATGGCTCTATCAACTGCAACAGAAGTTGCATTTTCATCAATTCTTTCTTGTGTTATAGACACATCCTTACCAGCGAGATAATCACTTTCAAAATCTTCTGGGATTGTTATAATAGAATAAATTCTCCTAAAAAATAAAGCGTCTTTCCTTTTATCTTCCTTAACTTCAGTATAATTTACATATTTAGATAAATATTCTTTTAGTCCTTCTGTTAATGTTGAACCCTCATCATAATTATCAAGGACAACAGTAACCCTTGTTTCTATAAACTGTGAACTTGTTTGTCCTGAAGAAAATGATAATATAATTGCTAACACAGCAAATATACTAACATACATTATAACAACAATGGCATAACTTCTGATTAACTTTTTATATAAGCTAAATACTTTCATAACTATCTCTCCTATAAAATAAGAATGTTAGGATTGTGAAAACTATAGCCATTATTCCTAGGATTCCAACATTTAAATAAAATCTAGATGTAACTCCAAAATAATTAAGTGTATGAAGGGCATCCGTTATAACTCCTACAGGGTTAATGTAATTTAGGAAAGGAGCTTTATCTTGAATTAAGTACTTCATATCTGGAAACATCATTCCTGAAAAAAAACCACCTATTACACCAACCAAGGTTGTTATAGTAACCTTAATGCCTTCACTAGCCCTCTTTAGTGATATAGCTATAAATGATCCAAATGTTATTCCAACTAATGAACCAACAACGCTAACCAGTAACACAAACAAAAGCTTATCACCGAAATTAATTCCAATAATCAAAATTAAGTACAAAAGAAAAATCATAATAATCATAATATGAACAACAAAAGCTGCTAGAGTATAAATAATTATCATCTTTAATCTATTGATTGGACTAATAGCTAATCTCACACCTTTTGTTGATTGATTCGCTTGAAGATTAATTATATTGTCTGTTCCCCAAAATCCACCATATATAAGTGCCATACCAATTACAGAAAAAAACATAATTAATACAGTATTTGCTGTATCTTTATTTTTATCTTTATCTACACTACCAATATAAGTTTTTGTATTCATGAGATCATTTAAAATCTCTTCTGGATTATTATCTGATAAAACAATAATATCCAAAACAGCAGTGGTTGTTTGTAAATACTCATCTAAAAATGCCTTCACAATTGTTTGATTCAAACCATTATTATTAACTATGAATGATATTTTCCCATTACTTGTTTTTATAATACTATTTACATTTTTATCTTCTAGGTGTTTATGTGCTTCTTCTTCAGAAGTTTTAACAACCTTAAACATTTTATTATTTTCACTGAACTCAACTTCTTCTAGTAGATTTACTAAATTTAAATCTAATTCATCATTCTCAACAACTGCAACATATATCGATTGAAAAGCATCTCCAGATCCTACATTTTTAAAAGCTAAACTAAAGAATGTAGATAATATTATTGGAAATATTAACGACCAAAAAAGCACTGTCTTATTTCTAAAGAGGGTAAGCAATCTTATTTTAAATAAATGCATGTTAATCCCTCAATTCTTTTCCAGTTATCTCTAAAAACACATCATTAAGTGTTGGTAATTCTGAATAAATTCGATCATATTCCAAGTTATATTTTTGAATTATGTTTAAAATGTTACCTATATTAGATTTACCTTTTAATGACTTAACTATTAAAGTATTCCCTTGATAGTATGCTTCAATAACTCTTTCTGATTTTAACACAGCATCTAATACAGCACTATTTTTTTCCTTCAACTCAATTTCAATAGTTTCTCCAAGTTTTATTGAATCTTTTAATTCTTCCTTTGTTCCTTCAGCAATAGTCTTTCCTTTATCCATAATTAAGATATAATCACAAATCATCTCAACTTCTTCCATATAATGTGATGTATAAATAATAGTAGCCCCTTCTTTGTTTAACTGTTTGATTCCTTCTAGAATCTTATTTCTAGATTGAGGATCTACTGCTACTGTCGGTTCATCTAAAATAATAAACTTTGGCTTGTGTACAATTCCACAAGCAATATGCAGCCTTCTTAAAAGCCCTCCCGATAATTTTTTTGGTAAAAACTTTCTATATTCATTTAATGCAACAAATTCTATAACTTCTTCAACCAAACTTTTTCTTTTTATTTTATCTGCTACATACAAACTGCAAAAAAAATCAATATATTCATAAACCGTTAATTCTTCATATACCGCAACATTTTGTGTAACTATTCCGATATCTTTCTTTATATCATAACTTGTAGGAGTCATTTCTTTACCAAATATTTCAACTGTTCCCGCTTCAAATTCTAAAAGTGCAAGAATACAATTAATACTTGTTGTTTTTCCACTACCATTTGGCCCCAGCAATCCAAATATCTCTCCCTCACGAACTTGAAATGTTAAGCCATCAAGGGCCTTTACTCCACTTTTATAAGTTTTTACTAGGTTTTCTACTTTTATAACCATCTCATACCTCCAAAATGACATATGGATTATATCACTATAAGGGAATAAAGACAATGTTTTTTTTGTAAAAAGTGTTTTCATAATATTTTCATTTGTTTGTATAACATTTTCATTTTAAAAGCTAGGTGCATTCACCTAGCTAAATATCATATTCAATTATTTCTTGAGGAGTATATATTTTCTTAGTTTTCCTTAAAAATGAAATTAGCACTATTATTATTGGTAAGAATACTTCCATAATTAAAGAAATATATTTGATGAAAATTTTTCTTCTAAAAAGAAGTATACTTGTATAATTGTCTGCGAATATGATAAACGATAGAAATAGTAAAGCAAGCATAACACCATATGAAATATTCACTTGTTTTTCTTTATATCTAAATATATTTTGCAGCATATACCCCGCACCATAAATGAGAACATACATTTTTACAAAAACCAAAAGCATATGAAACCCAATCAAAAGCAAGTCTAATCTCTGAACATATTCTTCTATATCAATCATTCTTGCGAGTCTAAATGCTGGAGATATACCATAGCTCATATAATAAGGGCCTACAATAAATACATTAAATAATGTTATTGTTGTTAGAATAAACACTGCAGTCATTATTGCATATATTCCTACTTTTGTATAGTTTTCGTTATTTTCTAAGTGTTGAAAAACTATTAAGATTACAAATAGTTCTCCATATGGAACAGCATATCCCATTTCTAATGAAGGAGCAATTATTGGTTTAACTCCATCTTTTAAAAAAGGTAAAATATTGTCTATTTTATAATCATGTAAAGTAAGTCCTAAAATAATCATTGAAAGAAATATAAAAATGATTCCATAAAATAATAATTCAGACAACCTTGCAATCACTTCTATTCTTTTTAATAACATATAAAAAACTGGAATAAGTAAAATAAGACAAATAAGATATTCATTATGCTTAGGCAGCATGTGAAGAGCAATAACTTCAAATTGATCAACAAGATTAAAAAAAACAACAACAATGAAATATATTGCATAACATGAATAAATTATGTTACTAATACCTTTACCAAGCACATGTTTCATGGAGTTATCAAAAGTATCAAATTTATTGTTTTTATAAAAAAACATATATATACAAAAGAGTAAGACACTCAGTACTCCTCCAATAGCGTTAGGAATCCATGTATCATTTTTCAGATCATGAGCATATATACCTCTTATTATATCATTAGCAATAATATAAACCACAGTTATTTTAAAAAACTCTTTAGAACAAATTCTTTCTTTCATATATTATAAATCCAGTCTTGTTATCTTAGGTTTAATATTGACTTCAACTTCTAAATCTTTAAATATTTCATCATAGTTTTCTTTGTTTTCCCGCCACCATTTATATTCAAACTTATAAAAATATTCTGAAAAACCAAATAT
>CAYXLQ010000071.1:0-5290 GCA_964465775.1 uncultured Clostridiaceae bacterium | reverse complement strand
ATATACATCTTGTTGTTCATCTAATAAAATATCTACACTCTTTGAAAAACTTGTTCTGCTTACTATTTTTTCCCCACCTTTTGTATCCGTTTTAGGTTTTATTAAAAGGACCCTGTGTCCTAATTGTTCATAATTAAATATAACTCTAATTGCTTCCATAGTTTTCCCAGCATTCATCGCTCCATAGCATAACTTTAGCTTTGCCATATATCAATTCCTCCTACATTCCTATTTAAAATGATATTTTTTACTCTTATCTTTTGTATGTTACTTTTTCTTTTGAATACTGTTACTTGTTTATTTAGGTTCTATTAATGTTAATGCTACTTTTCCCTTGTCTAAAAATATTTCTTCAACATAACAATTTACAATATCACCTACACTTAGCACTTCAAGTGGATGTTTTATATATCTATTTGTTAATTTTGATATATGTGCCAAGCCATCATTTTTTATCCCAATATCTATAAATGCACCAAAATCCACAACATTTCTCACAGTTCCTTGAAGCTTCATACCTTTATGCAAGTCTTCTAATTTTAATACATCGCTCTTTAAAATAGGAGCAGTTAATTCTTCCCTTGGATCCCTCCCTGGGGCTTTAAGAGCTTTAATTATGTCTGATAATGTATATTCATCTGTGCCTAACTCTACTGCTTTATCCTTTAAACATACATTATTTAATTTATTATTAAAACCCTCTGTTCCTATGTCTTTAATCTCTAATCCTATGTTTTCAATTAATCCTTTTGTAATATCATAACTTTCCGGATGTATTCCTGTATTATCTAAAATATTATCTCCATCTAGTATCCTAATAAATCCTATAGATTGTTCATACGCTTTATCTCCGTAAGATTTGATTTTCTTTAATTCTTCTCTGTTTTTTATTTTTCCATTTTTATTTCTATAATCAAGAATTGATTTTATAGATTTTTTATTTAATCCAGACACATATGACAGCAACGAATTACTTGCAGTATTAACATTTACTCCCACATTATTAACAGCTTTAGAAACAACAAAATCTAGTGAGCCATCAAGCTTTTTAACTGCAACATCATGTTGGTATTGACCAACACCTATACTCTTTGAATCAATTTTAACCAATTCACTAAGTGGATCTTGTAATCTTCTCGCAATACTAATTGCACTTCTTTCTTCTACGTGTAATTCAGGAAATTCTTCAATAGCAAGCTTACTTGCAGAATAAACACTTGCTCCAGCCTCGTTAACAATAATATATTTCACATCTTTTTTTGCATCTTTTATAGTATCTGCAACAAGAGATTCACTTTCCCTTGAAGCAGTTCCATTTCCTATTGCAATTATATCTATGTCAAATTTTTCAATAAGTTCTAATATTTTATTTTTACTTTTTTCATACTGCTTTTTTGGTTCATGTGGATATATCACAGTTATATCTTGTGGTTTTCCAGTTGAATCTACAACAGCAAGTTTACATCCAGTTCTATATGCTGGGTCTAATCCTAATACCTTCTTCTCTTTCATTGGTGGTTGAAGCAATAATTTTTCAAGATTTTTCCCAAATACATCTATTGCTACATCTTCTGCTATTTCTGTAAGCTCACTTCTAATTTCTCTTTGTATACTTGGAAATATAAGTCGTTTGTAACTATCTTCAATTGCTTCTATCACATATTTATATGATTCTGTGTTCTTGTTTTTTTCATTTTTAATTTCTTTACTTTCAATCCACATTAAAACTTCTTCTTTATTATCAGAAAGAGAAACGTTAAGTATCTTTTCTTTCTCTCCTCGATTTATAGCTAGTACCCTGTGTGGTTTTATTTCATTTATTTTTTCACTATATTCATAATACATAGCATATGTTTTGTTTTCATCTTGTGCACCCTTTTTAATCTTAGATGTTATCATTCCATAATTATATATGTTTTTTCTTATCCATTTTCTATAATTTGCATTATCACTTATTTTTTCTGCAATTATATATTTTGCTCCATTTATTGCATCTTGCTCTGTTTTAATGTTATCATTAAAATATTTTGATATATCTGTTAATACTTCATTGAATTCCATTATTTCTTTTGATAGCGGTTCTAAACCATTGGCAATTGCTTCAGTTGCTTTTGTTTTTTTCTTTTCTTTAAAAGGTCTGTATATATCTTCAACTTCTATTAGTTTTGTTGCAACTAATATTTGTTTTTCTATCTCATCCGTAAGCATTTCCTTCTCTGCTATTAACCTAATTACATCTTCTTTTCTTTTTTGTAGGTTTGATTGATATTCATAAACTTCACTTATTTTTCTTATTTGTTCTTCGTCAAGTCCGCCTGTAACCTCTTTACGATACCTAGCTATAAATGGTATAGTATTGTCTTCTGCTAGTAATTCTAATACTTTTATTACTTGTCCTTCCTTAACATTTATTCCTGTAGCTATTTCCTTTATAATTAATTCATTCATTCTTTTCTCCCTAAAATTCGACAATTTTTATTATATTTCATTTGATATCTTTTGTAAATAGCATATGTAAAAGTTGAAGCAACTAAATTGTTTCAACTTTATACTTTTCTTTTGTTCATATTATAAATTTATGTTTACATTTTCTCTTTCGTTTAGCTCTATTTCAAATAAACTTGCTGCTTTAAAACCAAATATACTTGCTATTATACTTGAAGGTATTGTATAAACCTTAGTATTGTATGCTGTTACTTCAGAGTTATATATTCTTCTTGCTGCTTGTAATTGACTTTCAACTTTTGATAACTGCTTTTGCAGGTTTATAAATCCTTCATTTGCTTTTAGTTCTGGATATGCTTCTATAGATACTAATACCTTAGTAAGCTTATTATTTAATTCTTCAGCAACTCCTAAGTCTTCTGTACCAGAATTTTGATACTCTGTGCGAAGCATTGTAACTTCTTGTATAAGTTCTTTTTCATGTTTCGCATACCCTTTTACTGTTTCTACTAGGTTTGGTATTAAATCAAACCTTTGCTTAAGATAAATATCGATTCCGCCTACTGCCTGATTAACCTTTTGCGCATGCATTACTATATTGTTGTATACTGCAACAATCCATAACAGCAAAAATATTATAATGCCAATAACCCAGTGATAAGTTTTTAAATTTACGACTGTTAATTCCAATATTAATGTGATTACTGGCCCCAAAAATATTAAAATTATTATAAAATAGTAAAGCTTTGATGCTCTTCCTTCAATTCCACCTGTTTTGTTCATTTATTTTACCTCCTTACACGTGAATTTCATCTATAACCATAGCCATTTCTTTTATTACATCAGTAATTAAAGTAGTTGTATTATATAATTTTTGCAATTTTTGTAATTCTAATGATTTATTAAAAATACTTGGTTCATACATTCCACCTGTGTGAAATTTTATATATAGTTTATCATTTACTATACTAAATTCAAACTTTATTTTTAACTTCGCATATAAATATTCTAATTTTTCCATTATATCTGCTGTAAGTATTCTCATTGCCATTATTGAATCGTCTGCTTCAACATCAAAAAGTGCTTCAAAAGAAGAGGAATCTAGTTTTACCTTCTTTTTGTTAAACTTTGATACGCTACCATTTTTTACTATAAAGACACTTGTTTTTATTGTTTTAGTCATTTCTACTACGCCAGCCATTCCACTAAAAACAGTTACATAGCTAGTATCGCCATCTTTGTCTTTAGTTTCTCTTTCTGTTAATACCTCTGCAATCTGCATGTTTACTTCTTTACCATTCTTTAAAAGCACACTAGCTTTTATTAAATCTTCTGATCTATATCTATCATACCATTCTTTATATACTATCTTGTTATATATTTCTTTAGAAATTCCTTCATTTGGTTTATATAAAGAATTTGGTATTGCTTTTTGTATTATAGGAGCAACTATTTTTTCTTTAAAAACACTGGTATAATCAACTTTGTTTTTTCCTCTATTTTTAGAATTAATAATTGCAAACGTAATTATAAAAACAATAACTCCCAGCCATAAAAAAATAAAGCCCCATTTATAAAAAAATACAATTGCAATCAGAGTTATTATCATTGTTATTGCTATTAATACTTTCATTTTTTCTTTCTTTCTTAAGACTTCAAGTTCAGTAAAATTTTCACTGTATAGCTTTTTATATAATTGTACTATACTATCTTTGTTTTCCATACGCACCTTCCTATATTTCTAATTCATCAACCACTAACGCTATTTGTCTACAAACATTTAACAATAACTTTGTATTTGTATAAAATCTTTTAATTGACGCAAATTCCAAAGATTTTCTAAATAAGCTTGGTTCATACATTGGTCCAGTATGAAATCTAACATAGAGAATATCCTTTCTTATATTAAATTCAAACTTAATTTTAGATTCCAATAATAAATCCATAAGTGCAATTATTACATCGGAAGTAAGAACTCTCATTGCAAGTACTTTGTTGGTTGATTCTACATCAAACATTTTTTCAAATTCCGCTATATCCATTTCCACTTTTCTATGACTTTTTTTAGAGATTCTTCCATTTTTAGTTATTTTTATATATCCTTCTATATCTTTTGTCAGTTGAGCTACTCCTAACATCCCATTAAATTTTGTTACATAATGGTCTCTGCCATTATCATTTTCTATTCTTTGTTTTGTTAAAACCTCTGATAGTTTTATATGAACCATCTTGTCTTGTTTATTGGGAAGTTCCATATTAAATTCTATTAAATCTTCAGACTTGTATTGGTCATAGCTTTCTGCAAGCCCTGAAGAATCATAGGCAAACCTGTCAATTCTACCGCGTTTATTATAAATAGAATTTGGTATTGCATTGTTAATTATAGGACCAATAACTTTAGTTTTAAATTCAGATATATAATTTCTAGCCATATATCCCAAAAACATTTTCTTCTTTATATTTCTTACTAACGAAACTATAATTGATACAGTTACTATTATAGGTATTAAAAAGCCTTCTAAAGTTTTTACCTTAAATAGCACTATTAACGCAAAAAATATTACTATACACCCTAATATTGAAAACAAGGCAGTTGTCTGTTCTTTTCGTCTTAATTTTTCAAGTGTTACAAAATTTTCATTATATAATCTAGTATAAAGGGTTCCAAAATTTTCTTCATCCTTTTTCATATGTGTTCCTCTCTTGTTTTAATAATTCAACATTTTTTAACATAATATTCCTTATAACTACTTTATAATATATTTTTAGATTTTTCAATAGTAAATAGAATAAAGTTAAAATAATAGTATATAGAAATAATGTTTTTATATATATTAAGGGACTT
>CAYXLQ010000070.1:0-5480 GCA_964465775.1 uncultured Clostridiaceae bacterium | reverse complement strand
AGGTATATTTACCATCACCTAAAACCATAGGACAAATAATGGCGGAATATAATCAACCAGGAGTTGGATGGACAGAAACACCAGATGGAAAAGATATAAAGAATTATTTAGTAAATTATTATTATTATGAAGGGTCAACAACACCAAAGGGACAGGATATAAATTCAGAAGAATATAAACTGATATTTAGAAATATCACTAATACAGGAAATATATCTTATTGGCTTTCTTCGTCATGTGTCGATGCGGACTTCAATAGTGGCTATGCCTACTTCAATGTGCGCTGTGTGAGCGATTCCTATGTAGACACGGCTAGGATGTTCTATTCCGACGGCGACTCGTACGACAGATATCTTCCTGTCCGCCCAATAGTTTCTCTAAAATCTAATGTACAAATAGGAGACAAAGAAGGAGAAGTTTGGAAATTAAAATAAGAAAATGTTTAACCTAATAAAAACATTATATAAACATGGTAAAAGTTAAATTGCTTTTACCTTTTTGTCACAAAAAATTCACAAACAATATATTGACATTGAAATAATATGAGTATATAATAAGGTCAGGCAAGGTCAAAAGGTGAAAGAAAGACAAATAAGGAGGAATGTTGTGAATTTAGTAGATTTAATAGAAGCATATATTATGGATGAAGTAGATAAGCAGGAAAACGGAATATTAGAAGTTAGAAGAAGTGATTTAGCAGGGATGTTTTCTTGTGTACCTTCCCAAATTAATTATGTTATTGCAACAAGGTTTGCACCCGAAATGGGTTTCTATGTTGAAACCAGAAGAGGCGGCGGAGGCTACATTAGAATAAAAAAGGTAATATCAGATAAATTAGATATAACATCAGATATGTTTGACAAAATAGGTGATAAAATGTCACAACATGTCGGAAATATGTACTTGAAATCACTTTTAGATTACAATATTATTGATGAGAATTCTGCTAATATACTTAGTATAACAATGTCGGATAGCACATTAAGTGGAATTAGTACAGATATTAGAGATAAATTAAGAGCTAGTATTTTTAAAAATGTAATTATAAACATGATATAGTTAGGAGGAATGTTTATGAAATGCAGTAAATGTAAAATAAATGAAGCAAGAGTGAAATATGAAGAAAATATTAATGGAACAAAAAAAAGAATGAATCTATGTGAAGAATGTAGCAGGAATCTAGGAATATTAAATTCTAATGTAGGTTTTATGGATAATCTATTAATGTCATTAATAGATGAACCTATAACTATTGGAACAAGTAAGACATTAGAAAACAAATGTAAAAATTGTGGATATCACTTTTCGGATTATACGAGTACCGGTGTATTCGGATGTCCAGAATGTTATACAGTATTCGAAAATCGTTTGTTACCATTGTTTCATAAAATACATGGAACAGGTTCACACGTAAAAGATAAAAATGATAAGTCTGTTAAAACTAACAATACAGCAAAAAAACAAAATACAATATTAGAGTTAAAAGGTAAGTTGATGAAACATATACAAAACGAAGAATATGAAGAGGCTGCGAAATTAAGAGATTTAATAAAGGAAAAAGAAAGAAAGGGGGAAATCTAGATTATGTGGTACTATAACGTTGATAAAAATCAAATAGCTATTTCTTCAAGAGTACGTATAGCACGAAACATAGAAGGATACAACTTTCCTCAAATGTTAAATGATTTTGAAATAAATGAAATAACAAACAAAATTGAAAAGAGCATGAATAAAAATGAAAAATTATTAAAGCTTAGTGATATGGACAAGCTTACGATAGGAAGCTTGGTTGAAAGACATCTTCTTTCTAAAGAATATATAAAAGATACTACAAATAAATCTATAGTTTTGAATAAAGAATGCAGTTTAAGCATTATGATTAATGAAGAGGACCATTTAAGAATACAAGGTTTTTCATCAGGTTTAAATATTGATGTGGCTTATAAAATTTCTAAGGAAGCAGTGGAAAGAATAAATAAAACGGTAAAATATTCGGAACATAAGCAATATGGATATTTAACAGCTTGCCCAACTAATATAGGGTCGGGGATTAGAGTATCGGTAATGTTGCATTTGCCTGCTTTAACAAGGCTTGGATATATTTCAAGACTATTAGAAGATGCAGCAAAAGTTGGAATAACAATTAGAGGGATTTATGGTGAGAATACTGCAGCAAGAGGTAATCTGTATCAAATATCCAATCAAAAAACAATGGGAATGACAGAAGATGAAATATGTGAGGCGGTAAAAAAAATAACAGAGGAAATTATAAAACAGGAAAAAAAGGCAAGAGATATTATAAATGCAGAAGAAATATACTATGAAGATAAAATAATGCGAGCACTAGGAATACTTAAATATGCAAGAAGAATACAAACTTCAGAGGCTGAAAAGCTGTTATCACTTGTTCGCATAGGAGTAGAATCTAAAATTATAAAAGATATAGATCCAAACTTAATACAAAAACTTAGTGTTAATATATATGCAAATAATCTTCAACTTGAACTAAAAAAGTCAATGGATGAAGGTGAAAGAGATATAGAAAGAAGTAAATATATCAGAAGGGAGTTGAATAAATAATGTATGAATTTACAGAAAGAGCATCAGCAGCATTAGAAAATGCAAAGAAATTTTCAAAAGAACATAATTACAGTTATATAGGAACAGAACATATATTATATGGTTTAGTTAAAGAAGGAGAAGGGTTAGCAGCGCAAATATTGTTAAAACAAGGTGTTACAACACAATACATGGAACAAGAAATTATTAAAATAGATGGAGTTATGACAACAAAAGAAATAGATGAACCAGATTTAACTCCAAGAGCAAAAAGAATAGTTGAAAACAGTATAAGAGAATCTAAAAGGATGAATCATAACTATATTGGTACTGAGCATATACTTTTAGCACTAATGAGAGAAATAGATAGTGTTGCGGTTAGAATACTTATAGAAGCAAACGTAGATCCGCAAAAGCTTTTTGCAGAACTTTTAAAATTGATTAGTGAAGATAGTCCAATATCATCATTTTCTAACACACATGAACCTAAAGACATGAGTACCCCAACATTAAATCAATATTCAAAAGAATTAACAGAGATGGCAAAAGAAAACAAGCTAGATCCTGTAATTGGAAGGGAAGAAGAAGTAGAAAGAATTATTGAAATTCTTAGCAGAAGAACCAAAAACAACCCAGTATTAATTGGAGAGCCAGGAGTAGGTAAAACTGCAGTTGTGGAAGGTTTAGCTGCTTCAATAGTAGCAGGGAAAGTACCGGAAGTTTTAAAAGGAAAAAGAGTTGTATCACTAGATATGTCTTCTATGATAGCGGGAGCTAAATATAGAGGAGACTTTGAAGAACGTTTGAAAAAGAGCATAGCAGAAGTTAAAAAAAGTGGGAGAATTATATTATTCATTGATGAGCTACATACAATAATAGGTGCGGGGTCTGCAGAGGGAGCAATGGATGCAGCTAATATATTAAAACCACTTTTATCAAGAGGAGAAGTTCAAATCATTGGAGCTACAACATTGAACGAATATCGTAAACATATAGAAAAAGACAGCGCGTTGGAAAGAAGGTTCCAAAGCGTACTAATATCAGAACCAACACCAGAAGACACTATACTTATTTTAAAAGGATTGAGAGACAAATATGAGGCGCATCATAAAGTGAAAATTACGGACGAAGCCATAATTGCAGCAGTAAATTTAAGTTCGAGATATATTAATGATAGATATCTTCCGGATAAAGCAATAGATTTGATGGATGAAGCATCTTCTAAAGTTAGACTTAAAAATATGACAGAACCGGAAACTATAATTAAATTAGAAAAAAAATTAGAAAAATTATCTAAAGAAAAAGAAGAAGCTGTTATATCACAAGATTTTGAAAAGGCAGCTAAAATTAGAGATGATGAAAAAAAGACAAAAACTAAATTGAGTAATGAAAGAAAAAATTGGAATGAAAAAGCCAATGCAAACATTGTTCCTGTTGTCGCTGAAGATATTGCAGGCGTAGTAGCAAGAAGTATTAAAGTACCAGTAACGAAACTTACTGAAACAGAAGGAGAAAACTTAAAAAAACTAGATGAAACACTTAAAAGCAGAGTTATAGGGCAAGATGAAGCAGTTGAAGCACTAGCCAGAGCGATTAAAAGAGGTAGAATGGGATTAAAAGATCCTAAAAGACCTATAGGTTCATTTATGCTGCTTGGACCAACAGGTGTTGGCAAAACTGAACTTACAAAAGCATTATCAGAAGCATTATTTAATGATGAAAATGCAATGATTAGGCTTGATATGTCAGAATATATGGAACCACATAGTGTATCTAAACTTATAGGCTCACCTCCCGGATATGTTGGTTATGAAGATGGAGGACAATTAACAGAAAAGGTTAGAAGAAAACCATATAGCATAGTACTTTTTGACGAGATAGAAAAAGCTCATCCAGATGTATTTAATATGTTACTTCAAATATTAGAAGATGGTAGATTAACTGATTCAAACGGCAGAGTAGTAAATTTCAAAAACACAGTTATTATTCTTACATCTAATACAGGTGCTAGGAGTATTTCTGAAAAAAAGAGAATAGGATTTGCATCAAAAGTAGACAAAGAAAAGGATTATGAACAAATAAAAGAAGAAGTAAATGATGAACTTAAAAAAGTATTTAGACCTGAGTTCCTAAATAGATTAGATGAAATAATTGTATTTAGAAAACTAGATCAAGATAGTGTAGAACTAATAACAAAGGTAATGCTCAAAGAATTCTCAAAAAGATTAAAATCCCAAGAGATAGAAGTAGAATTCACAGATGAACTTGTAAAATATATAAGTAAAGTAGGATTTGATGAAGTTTATGGAGCAAGACCACTTAGAAGAGCAATTCAAAGAGAAGTAGAAGACTTATTTGCAGAAGAGTTGCTAGATAATAAAATAAAGAAAAATGATAAAGTAAAAATAGAAGTTAAAGACGGAAAAGTGAAAATAGTAAATTGAAAAGATATTCAAAACATACTCCTTGCAAATTAAAGATATACGTGATAATCTAGCTATTATAAAGGGGAGATTAAATGAATACTAATAAAAAAAGAGGAATATCTTTAATTGCACTAGTGATAACGATAATAATAATGATAATATTAGCAGGAGCAATAGTATTAGCATTAAATTCTAGTAATATAATTAGTAAATCTAAAGATTCAGTAGACGATTATAATATAGGGCAAATTCAAGAAGTAATTAATCTTGCTAAAGGAGAAGAAGAACTTTCTAAGTTAGAAAACACTAAAAGTTTAAAAGAAGTCTTAAATCAGAAACGTTATGAATTATTAGAAGAACAAAAAATATTAATAGCACCCGATGGTAAACTATACCAATTAGATGAAACGCATAAAGTAATAAAGATATTACCGAATATGCCAGAAGAAGAGGAACCGGGAGAACCACCACTAGCTCAAGAAGAATTTGAAGTTA
>CAYXLQ010000069.1:0-5516 GCA_964465775.1 uncultured Clostridiaceae bacterium | reverse complement strand
AATGGAAACCAGGCACTATGTTATACCCTGTTCCACCTGTTATAGTATCTTGTGGCACAATGGAAAATGCTAATATATTAACAATTGCGTGGACTGGTATAATTAATACTAATCCGGCTATGACATATATATCAGTAAGACCAGAAAGACACTCGTATAAAATTATAAAAGAGTCAGGCAAATTTATAATTAATTTAACGAGTAAAGATCTTGCATATGCTGCAGATTATGCAGGTGTAGTCAGTGGCAAGAATGAAAATAAAATAAAAAGACTAGGACTAACACTAGAAGCAGGTAATGAAATAGATACACCAATGATAAAAGAAAGTCCAATAAGCATAGAATGTAAAGTTGTTGAGATAAAAGAATATGGGACACATCACATGTTTATAGCTGAAATACTATGTGTAAATGCAGATGATAAATATTTAGATGATACTGGAAGATTCAATATGGAAGCATGTAATTTAGTGGCATATTCTCACGGACAGTATTATGAATTAGGCAAGAAAATAGGGAAATTCGGGTATTCAGTTAAAAAAAACAATGGATAATGTCAAAATATCTTGTAACTGTTGACAAAATCATTACAAAGAAATAACATTATGTAACCAAAACAGTTATAACCAATAATAATTTAAAGGGGGATATATATGAATCGGAGTAGTTTTGAAAAACAACTAAACGAAACATTTGGAAAAAAACTCTATT
Organism: uncultured Clostridiaceae bacterium; assembly: GCA_964465775.1. Classification (GTDB taxonomy): domain Bacteria; phylum Bacillota; class Clostridia; order TANB77; family CAG-465; genus CALXJE01. The sequence continues at coordinate 4,805 of CAYXLQ010000069.1, read as the reverse complement.
ATCACAATCTTGTGAAAGGCCTAGAAAAAACATCATATTCTGAAACAATGGCAGAAATAATGCAGTGTCAAGTACCAAATGACTGTAATCAATGCACATATAAAAAATGCGGATATGCTTATTTTGGGGATGAAGAAGACAGAAGGATAAGAACATTTGAAGAAAGAATAATTACAATCTTTGAAGGGAAGGTATGTGATAAAATTTACAGAGACATCATGATGGTAATACAAACATGAAGAAGTTATAAAAAAGTAAGGTTATATATTTAATCTTACTTTTTATATATAATGTAATAATCTTATTAAAATTTCAAAAAACTATTGACAACAAACAGAAAAATATATATAATATGCATTGTACTTAAGATGCGGGTGTAGTTCAATGGTAGAATTCCAGCCTTCCAAGCTGGCTGTGTCAGTTCGATTCTGATCACCCGCTCCAATAAAACAATACAGTCTTTACTGTATCTTAAATTTACAAATAATAATCACCAGTGTTTTTTTAATACTGGTGATTTATTTATATTATTACCCTATCTAAATTATTATAAAGAGATTTAAAGCATTTTAAATGAGCTTTCTCATCTAATATGATTCTATCCAATAGGTTTTTTATATTTATATCATCAATAAGATTTCTATGTTTAAGGTATTGCCCTATTGCTTTTTGTTCCATAATAATATCTAATGATAACATTTTTTGTAAATCTGTAGAATAATTGACTAACCCTGCATTCCAGTAATTTTCATTTCCGAGCGAATTTTGTAGAAGAAAATTTAGGTGTTGTTCCAAGTAGTGTTATGGTTTCACCTAAAAGTTCTAAATGCATCATTTCTACTATTGCAATATTTCTTAAAATTTTTGCATAGTCACTATTCATTTTATTGTTATATATGTTCTGAAATATATATAAAAATATTGCGGTACATTCACTTATATCTCCAGCATAATCATCAAGTAATAAAGTGGCATAATAACTATTTTCTCTCTCTACTTTTATTTCTGGATAAGGGGTTTCACTCTTAAATAATAAACTCATAATTAATCACCTATTATATTGTATTAATAAGATTATTAAATATGTCAAGCATAACAATAAGCAATTACAAACAAATATCTAATATATAGATTATTGACAACTAATATATATTAGATTACTATATACTATAAGTGATAATGAGGGGATAAGATGTTAAAATTAAATATAAAATGCTTCAATTTAAAATATACTCTAGAATGTGGACAGTGTTTTAGATGGAAATACATAGGAAATAATCAATATATTGGAGTTGTAAAAGACAGGGTTATTGACATCAAACAAGATATAGATGAAATTATTATTAAAAGCAACAAGGAAGAAGATCTTGAAAAGGTTGTTGGAAAATATTTTGATTTTGAAAAAGATTATGAAAGAATAGAGAAGGATATATCTAAAATTGATAATAATGTAAAAAAGGCTGTACAGTATTCATCTGGAATAAGAATATTAAATCAAGATTTATTTGAAACTTTAATTTCATATATAATATCTGCTAATAATAACATAAAAAGAATATCTAATTCCATAGATAAAATAAGTCAAAAGTTTGGAAAAGTTGTAAAATATAATAATATAGAATATTATCTATTTCCGGAATTAGAAGAATTAAAAAAAGCAACGGTTGAAGAATTAGTAGAATGTGGAGTGGGTTATAGAGCTAATTATATTATAAAAACTGTAAACATGATAAATAATCAAAAGGAATTTGAAGAGAAAATCAGCAATATGGATCAAAAAAGCATGAAAGAAGAATTACTTAGATTTTCAGGGGTAGGCCCAAAGGTTGCCGACTGTATTTTGCTTTTTTCGCTTGAACAATCAAATGTGTTTCCAATAGATGTATGGATAAAAAGAGTTATGGAAAAACTATATTTTAGCAAAGAAATAAATATAAAAGAAATTTCAGCATATTCAAAAATGAAATATGGTAATTATGCAGGCATAGTACAACAACATTTATTTTATAACGCAAGGGAAGGCATGATATAAAATAAAAATACAAGAATATAACGGATAAATATCAGATATATATAATCTGTGTTTGTAAAAAATTAATGATTGAATTTTAAAGTAGCAGAATGTGTTGTATATTTAATATATTTGTTGTAAAATGGTAGTGGATATAATCCTACTAAAAGTATATGAAAATTAAATAGAGAGTGCTAGAAAAACATACTTTACTTGCATTTCTCGTTGACATATATAAATAAGTATGTTAGAATATACAAGCGAATATTTAATATTTGGAAGTAGAGATAACTTAGCGGAGGTGTAAGCATGAGAGAGAATATAACATTAGCATGTACAGAATGTAAACAAAGAAATTATGAAACAAATAAAAATAAAAAGACTACTACAGAGAGATTAGAGCTAAATAAGTTTTGTAAGTTTTGCAACAAACATACAGTACATAAGGAAACTAAGTAAAAGATGAAGGTAGGGAGTGATTGGGATGGCAAAAGGTTTTTTTAAAGACATGAAATCAGAGCTAAAAAAAGTAGTATGGCCGACAACGAGACAGGTAATAAATAATACATTATTAGTAGTAGGGCTTGTAATAGTAGTATCACTAGTAGTATTAGCTATAGACTTAGTTTTAGAGTATGGAGATATAAAATTATGGAATTTGATATCTAAATATATCGGATAAAAAGGGAGCGGATAAAATGTCAGAAGAAACAGTAGAAAACGCATCTCATTGGTATGTCGTTTATACATATTCAGGATATGAGAATAAAGTAAAAACAACATTGGAGAAACTAGTAGAAAATAGAGGATTAGAAGACAAAATAGAAGAAATAATAATTCCAATGGAGGAAGAAATCGAAATAAAGGATGGAAAACAAAAAACATCTATAAAGAAAGTATTCCCAGGTTATGTACTTGTAAAAATGATAATGACTGATGAAACTTGGTATGTAATTAAAGGTATAAAAGGAGTTTTCAATTTTGTGGGTATGGGAGAAAAACCATTGCCTTTAACTGAAGACGAATTAAAAAACTTAGGAATTGGAAGTGTAGTTAATGTAAACTTTGAAGAAGGAGATTCTATTACTATAATAACAGAACCATTCTACAATTATCCTGGAGTTATTCAAAAAATTGATAAAGAGAAGCAAAGGGTTACGGTAAAAGTAAATATGTTCGGTAGAGAAACTACTGTAGAGCTTGACTTTGCACAAATACAAAAAATTTAGAATACTATGTACAAAAATATATAGGTAGTAAGACATTTCAAGGAGGTGAAAAAAGATGGCAAATAAAAAAATAACACATGTAATTAAGTTACAAGTTGAAGCAGGAAAAGCAAATCCAGCGCCACCAGTAGGACCAGCATTAGGACCTTCAGGAATTAACATTATGCAATTTTGTAAAGAATTTAATGAAAAAACTGCTAAAGATGCAGGAAATGTATTTCCTGTTGTACTAACAGTTTACCAAGATAAATCATTTGAATTCATAATGAAAACTCCACCAGCGGCAGTACAGCTTAAAAAAGCAGCAGGATTATCAAAAGCTTCTGGTAAACCACATAAAGAAAAAGTTGGAACAGTAACACTTGCACAAGTTGAAGAGATTGCAAAAGCAAAAATGAAAGATTTAAATGCAGCATCTTTAGAATCAGCAGTATCTATGATAAAAGGAACTGCAAGATCAATGGGGATCACAGTAACTGAATAAGAATGGGAGAGTAGATAAACTATTCGATTGAACCAAAGGAGGGAAAAAGAAAGTGAAAAGAAGCAAAAAGTATGTAGAAGCAATGAAATTAGTTGATAAAACTAAAGTTTATGAAATAGATGAAGCTATAGAATTGTTAACTAAACTACCTAAAGCTAAGTTTGATGAAAGCGTAGAATTACATGTAAAACTAGGAGTTGATTCAAAACAAGCAGAGCAACAAGTTAGGGGAACAATAGTACTTCCAAATGGAACAGGTAAAACAAAGAAAGTTTTAGTTTTAGCTAAAGAAGATAAAGCTAAAGCAGCTGAAGAAGCAGGAGCTGATTATGTTGGAGCAGAAGATATGATCACAAAAATCATATCAGACGGTTGGTTAGATTTCGATGCAATCGTAGCAACACCAGATATGATGCCGATGTTAGGAAGAGCAGCTAAAATTCTTGGACCAAAAGGATTAATGCCAAATCCAAAGGCAGGGACTGTTACACCAGATGTAACTAAAGCAGTAACTGAAATAAAAGCAGGTAAGGTAGAATATAGATTAGATAAAAACAATATAATGCATGCAGGAATTGGGAAGGTTTCATTTGGAGCAGAGAAGCTTAAGCAAAATTACATGACTCTAATTGAAGCAATAGTTAAAGCTAAACCAGTGGCAGCTAAAGGACAATACATTAGATCAATAGCTATAACAACTACAATGGGACCTGGAATAAGCATTAACACAACAGTTAGAATATAAAAAGTATAAAAGATAGAACCTAAAGTTCTATTTTTTATATATAATTACTCTATACTTTTTGGTATTGGGTAATTATTATGCTAAAAATCAAATGTTAGGGTGAAAAGTATAATTAATTATAATAAACACATAATATAAATATATTATAAATATATTGCAATTAAACTGAAAACGATGTAATATATGATGCAATTATGTATTACCATAAATGTAAGTCTCAGATATTCGTGGTATACATATAAATTAAGAGGGGGAGAACATATGAAAAAAAATCAAAACAAAGGAATATCATTAATAACGTTAGTGATAACAATAATAATAATGATAATACTAGCA
>CAYXLQ010000068.1:0-5528 GCA_964465775.1 uncultured Clostridiaceae bacterium | reverse complement strand
GCTTTATTTTATAGTGATGCACAAGGTAATCCGTATTATAGCAAACAGCATTAAAGCTATATTTTTGGATATAGCTTTAAGTAATGTTTAACCTTTGTTCTTAAGCCTTTTACTGATTTTCCGACACGTTTAATGTTTAAAAACTCAGGTAATAGATGCAGTTCGATCTTACTAAAAAATATATTTAGTAGTTGCTTACGTTCCTCTTCGTTATAAACATCCCAAAGTTCATCAATTTTGACCAACTGATTAAGAAGATCAGCAGATGGTATGAACTGAGATTGTTGAATTTTCTCTACTAGCTTCAGTTCTTTTTCTTCTAATTCCATTTTTTCTTTTGCTATATCTAATGTTTTTTCTTTAAGCTCCTTAATACTTACTAATTCGTTTTCATATAAATCAAACCATCGTTTGCGCTTCTTATCTATTGATTTAATTTTATCCTTTATATTTTTTAATTGTTTTTCATCACTAGTTACATCCTTAACATCAATCTGCCAATCATTTTCAATAATTAGAGATAGGTGTTCTAAAAATATTTCCTCTAGCACATCCATACGAATTTGTATTTGTGGACATTCTTTATTTTTACATATATATAGCTTATATGGATATGTTTTGTTGCCCTGTATGACGGTCATAGGCTTTTTACAATGGCCGCATATCAATAGACCACTAAAAGGATAACTACCAGTAGCGAAACGGGGTGCAACCTTCTCACGACGTTTATATTCATTTTGGGCATGTTTCCAAGTTTCAATATCAATAATAGCCTCATGTTTACCTTCGGAAACTATAGCAGTTTCTCTGTTTTTACCCCATCTTATTTGACCAATATAGACAGGATTAGTTAATACATAGATAAGAGGTCTACCAGTCCAATTAGACCCCGTAGAAGTCAATTTACCTTGCTTATTGAGCATATTACATATCGTTCTTACACCTTTACCTTTAATGTATAAGTTGAATATCTCTTTAACGATTTCTTTTTCAACAGGGTGGGGAATTAAAACTTCGTTTTTTTCTTTATTGTCCGGATCTTGCATATAACCAAAAGGCGGTTTTCCACCAGCTCGATGTCCTGTAAGAACCAGTTGCTCCATACCCATTGCAACACGTTCAGAGAGATTTTCACGCTCCCATTGAGCAAGTGCTGCTACTAGTGTAATAAATAGTCTGCCGATTGCTGTTGACGTGTCATACACCTCAGTGGCTGAGCGAAATTTAACATCATGCTTATCAAATGTTTGCAGCAGGGAATAGAGGTCTAAAATTGAACGTGTTAAACGGTCAAGTTTATAAACAAGGACAACATCAACCTCACCGTTTTCTATAGTTTTTAATAGCTTTTGCAATTCAGGTCTATTAGTATCCTTAGCCGATACTCCTTCTTCAATATATTCTGCGACAATAGTCCAATCCTGTGATTTACAAAAAGCTATAAGCTTTTCGCGTTGAGCTGGAATTGAAAAGCCTTCTTGAAATTGTTCCGTTGTACTAACACGTATATATATTGCGACTCTCACTAACATACAACTCCTTTGATTCCCTATATATCAATATACGATTCTTAATCTGTTCTAATCTTCTCATAACAAGAGATTCTGTGACGGTAAAAGTTTCTGATAAAGTATAAACAATATTCGAATCACTTAAATCAAACTGTTCTAGCATGAAGTAGGGCATAGATGCATACAGAACAAATGTATTAGCTTGTGCCTCTTGTAATTCCATAAAAGCCCTACGCATCTTAAATTGTTTACCGCAATGAAGCAATAAGTGGCAAAGCTCATGGAAAAAATTCTTCTTTTTGCTGTTCTCTTGAAAGTCTAGATATACCGATATTTTTGTATTTTGTTGTGATCCAGTCTTCTAGATGCGTCATTTTGTACAATTTATAACACTTCCTTAGAATGTATATTCTATTATATATATTTTACAACATTTTCTTGGCAAAATTAGAACAAACTTTCGACAAAATACGACATTGTTTGTCGAAAGTTGAAAACAAAAAAGCAGATACCATATGGTATCTGGCTAAAATTATTAATACTATTAAATAGAAATTCCTTTGTTAATCATTTTCTTCTGAATTGAACTTAAAATAGAATATTCTATTAGAGAAGTTTCGGATAAAAAGTTACATGTTTTCTTTCTGAATTCTGAATCTTTAGGAATTCTAACAAATTTAAAAGAATTTCGAGTAAACATGCCTTGATCGAATTTACATTCAATGAATCTTTCCTCGTTATTCCCGCTATGCAATATTTGATCAATTAGTATGTTACCTTCAATTAAATTATCTCTTAAGTCTGTAGCTATATCTTCTAAATATTGAAGTGGGGAATCTGAATTACACAAAATTACTAATGCAGAGTAATCACTGCATTTTAGGAAATTTATGTTGTAGTTATTCATATTTCCACCTCTTTCAAATTGTTAGTTCATATAAATATACATAAATTGTCTATTGCTTTTAGAGTATCTTTGATTAGAGTGTGTGCTTCTGCTGGAGTATTGATTACTCTAGTTGTATCTAAGGGTTCTGTTGAATCGTCCCAATGATTTAATGTATGTCTGTGATTATGGTAGTGAGTATAACATTCACATAGACATTCGAGAAACTCCTTAGAATGGTCTTTTTTAACAAATTTATTTTTTAAAATGTACTTGTTATTTTTCTTTTCGAAAACAAAAAAAGAATCATGGCTATCGTTAATATATCGAATAGGAATATCCTTATTCTTCTGTACGAACTTCAAAAATCCTTCTAAGGGCCTTATTGCTGGTTCTACTAAGAAAGTTGCATTATACATATTGCCACTAATTTGTAAATTATATACAGCTTGATGCAGATAATTTTTCATTTTTTCAGGTAACTTCCTATTGGCATTGGGCAGATATTTATTATATTCAATTTCGACTAAATCGGTATCAACTTTAATATCAAAAACTGTATTTAGAAAAACAGGAACTTCTTCGAATTCTAATAATTCTATAATATAACTAGAGAATGCATTAAATAGATCCTCTTTTTTTCCAGTTATCCAAATTTTATCTTTATCAGTATAATGGGTTATTAATAGTCGTTGCTTTGAAGGGTCATTAATACTTAATTCAAAACGCTTACCATAAGGAACATCATCACTTGCCACGGTAAGTCCATTTTTGCTTTCTTCCTTTAGTATGTCTATAATTGCTATTAAATCGTTGTATTTTATATTGTTAGCAGTAATACCATTATCTTGGTGCACTATAGAAGGAGCATCTCCGAGACCTAAAGCACTTTTAGCTAGAGCATCTGCTAAATCATTATATTTATCTCCTGAATGACTTTCTACTTTAATAAAATTCACTTTTAATTTATCTTGAATACTAGAATAAAAAGAAACATATGCTTTAGTTCCAACTTTAGTAGCCTTCCAAGAGCCGGTACACCATTTTTCAATTCCTTCATAGTCATAATATAAGTCCAAAGAAGTTATATTTTTTTCAATACATAACCTCATAGCTTTTTCTGCACCTTTAATTTCTCCTGCCACATTACGCATTGATACCAAATCAGTAGAATTGAATTTCTCTACATAATGCTTCTCTATATCATTATGAAAGAAAACTACACCATATGAAAATTCTTTAGACTGATCATTGTAGCTTCCATCAACATACGCAACAGCCTCTGAGTTAATTTTAATATTATTAGTTGTATCGTTTTTAGTTTCATTGCTAATACCTAAAAATTTTTCAGCTTGGTCTAATGTTGGAAAGCTTTTGTATTCGGCTCCTGAAAAACCTTGTGTCTGAGATTTACAGTCTTCCCAGTTCTCAAAAATTCCAGTTTTGTATCCTTTTCTAACTGCATAATATTTCTTTTTACCCATATCAACAACTCCTATATGCTAATTTTTTATTGTATATCTACTATAACTAAGTGTCAATGGTAATGTACGCAGCTTCTTTAGTAAATCTATCTTTTGCCCTATCATATGAGTCAATAATACAAAAACGTATTCGATCTCCAGTTGAAACTTTTCTTTTTTCAAAAAATGAAGATGTTTTAAAAAAATAGCTTCCTTTATCTGATTGCACAAAACCAAATTTACCATTCGGATGTATTTTTGATACAACCCCGTTATGCGTACCAGTAAATTCATGAATTTTAGATATCCAAAAATTATTTAAATAATGTAGCTTAATCGGTCCATTTATTTCTGGTCCATCTATTTTATTTACTAATTTTCTTAATTTATCTGGTATATTCCAATCTTCTTCTAATCTAGTGTTTACCACAAACTGTGCGTGTAAATTAGAATTATAGGTATCTCCTATTTTTTCTAAGATGTTCGCAATATCAAAATATAGAGTTACTTTTACTTTAGGTGGATCCAAGCTTACTGCGGCTCTGTACATATAATGTAGGGCAGTCGTAAAATCCTCTTTTAATAAGTAGATTTTTGCAATTTCGTAATATATATACCAATGATTATGCTTTATGGATAACTCATGTAATCTGGAAAATGAATCATCTATATTTCCCAATTTACTAAAGCATTTGGCTATTCTAACTTGTAACCATATGTCATTATCATGGTGGAATGTGTTAACAAAATTTAGTGCATCATTACAGCAACTAATACATTCTTCTAGCTTGTTTAAGCGTAATAAAGCTTTACTTTTATAAATATAGATGGCCTCTTTCTCAGATTGATATTGTTTTTGCTTTTTGTTAGAATCTTCATATATTTTTGGTTCATCAGATAATAGATCTAAATCGATAAAATCTATTATACTTATTACTTGTTCATATAATCTTTGCCGTATCAATATTTTTGACGTTTTAATAATTGTTTTTGTAAGTGGTGAAGTGTCAGTTTGGGGAACAATTTTAATAATGAACTGACATATTTCGTAAAGGTGTTGAGTCTCATAAAGTGTATATTTTTCTTTAATGTTTTTAAAGTATTTCTCAAATAGTAACCAAGCTAGTAAATCATTATTGAACTTGAAGTTAGGATCATTTAAATATGTATTTTTAGAAATGATAATAGCCTCATCTATTTGTAAAGTTCTCTTCAAACTATCTGCATATTCCCAAGCGATCCACTTATCTGAATTTGGTTTAAAAATTTGCTGATAAAGATCAATAGAAAGATCATATTTTTTATTATTTCTAAACTCTTTAGCTTTTTTCCGCAAATCTTCCATTAGACACCTCGCATATCATAAGTTGACACACTTCGACATAATTCGACAAACCTATATAAAGCACAAAAACGACTTCTTAATGCTAGAGGTCGTTTTTGTTAAGTAGATAATATTTTGCTTTTTAGTATTAATATATTTATACATACCAGTCGTTTTGTTAGCAATTCAGTCACTCCTCCTATTTTTTAAATCGCCAATAATTTTCCTTCGTCGTTTTCGTAGTTCATTTATTAATTTTCGTTGCGTGAAACATATTGTCTCTCATTATTATTTTTATTTCTATCTGACATATCCTTAATTTTAAGTAATTCGGCAAACTTTCG
>CAYXLQ010000067.1:0-5820 GCA_964465775.1 uncultured Clostridiaceae bacterium | reverse complement strand
CTTTTTTTAATGCATTTTTAATTGTGAATCACTAAGATGTCTAAAATAGTATTAATCTGTTTCTTTTTAACTGCATGCTAGTATTCTTAATCTAAAGTTGTTGAAATTTATAAAACCATAAGATATCCTTTTTAATGTTTTTATCTTTGTATTTAATCCTTTAGTAACCCCATTCATATACTTTGTTTTAAATGAATTGATAATATATTTATTATGTTTGAAATGTATTCTCATATTCTTATCAAGTCCTTGCCAATAGCTTCAGGTAGCTCTCTAACAATTTTAAAAGGAAAGATAAACAGATGTATGCGAATAACAGATTGAGAAGTTATTCCATTGTTAGTAGCAATCTCTTTAAAGTTAAGAGTTCTTTTAAAGTCATCAAAAACATTGTTAATTACATTATTAGAATTTCAGTAATATTTAGTTAGAAAGGAATATTGTTCATAAAGAAGGACAAATATGATTTTTGGATTTAGAATAAACAAAAACGTCAATGTATTTATGAGCTTCTTCTAATGTTTTAACAGTCACTTCTTGCAAACCAAGCATTCTAGTGATATTATTTAATTGCAATTTTTTATGCAAAAAAGAATGTTAGGATGAGAATTTTGTTTCCCGCCCAACATTTATTATACAGCCATAATTATCTAAAAAAATATATTTATTTATGATTTATTTATGGTATACTATTTTTATAATATAATAATCAAGTATTTAAAGAAAGGGGAGAGTTTAATGAAAAAAATTCGAATCGGAGGAGATCAAGATTTAACATTTAACAATGAAGTGAAAGAGAATGGAAACAATCTGCAACCTAAAAAATTCCCACTAATAGTAGTACTATTAATAATAATTTGTATAGGTATTATAATTGCAGGAGTCATGATGAGGAATAATTCGAAACAAACAGAAACTGGAGGATTATTTAGTTTTTTAAATAAAAACAAAATAGAAACGCAAAAAAATTTTAAAATTGGTAAGAATAAAATTGTAAAAAGTATATTTAATAGCGAATTTGAAAGTTTTATTGGAACAAATTCTAAAGGTGCAACAGAATGGGCTTTTGATGATGTAGCACAGCATAACACTAAAGCTATTTTAGAGAATGGGAAAATAGTAACGTTAGTTTTTGATGGACAATCAATTACTGATCCAGCAGAGCTTAGAGAAAGTAAGAGAAAATTAATTAGCGGAACACAGTATGAAAAATATATCGAGTATGATAATGAAGGCTATGTGGCTAAAGTCATTATAGAAACTATAAAATAGTCATATGATTTCATTAATGTAGGATTATTATATTTAGAGTAAAATTAGAAAAATAAAAAATTAATGATAAAGGGCTCTTTAAAATTTAAAATAAAATATTGGTGTGTAAGTAAATAGAATTACTTGTATGCCTTTTTTATTGTAAAAATATTTAATTTATACTTATTAATATTGCGGCAATAATAATTGATTTTTTAAATAATATAAAGTAATATATAAACAAAGCTAAATAAGAAAGTGAGAATTGATATATGAAAAAGTTAAAACTAGGGATATCATTAATAATATTAACTATCACAATAATAGTTATGCTAATATTAGCTGGTGTAATAATCCTAACATTAAATAGTAGTAATATTATATCAAAATCTGAAGAAGCAGTTAAAAAAAATAATAGTTCAAGTAAACAACAAATAATTAATTTAGCATTTGGTCAATGGATGATAGATAATCCAGATAAATCATTAATAAATGCATGGGATTTAAATATTTATTTGCCTGCTGAAATGAAGGTTATAAATCCAAATGATAAAACAGGGAATATCGATGCAACTGTAGAAAACGGAATACCGTATGTTCCACAAGAAACAATAATACCAAAAGGTTTTTACTATGTAGGAGGCACTAAGGATAGTGGATTAATAATTTCAGACAATAATGAAGATAGAAGTATGGGTTCATCACATGAAATTGCAAAAGAATTAAAGGGCAATCAATTTGTATGGGTACCAGTAGAAGATTTTAATGAATTTAAAAGAGAAGATTTTCATAGAGAAATACTTCAATTTACAATAACACCAAAAGAAATAAATAAGTATTATGAAATATCATATGGAAAAGAAGAAGTAGAAAAGATGTATGCAAGTGTAAAGAAATACAAAGGTTTTTATGTAGCAAGGTATGAAGCGGGATTAACAGATGGACTGCAAAAACCATCAGAAACAACAATATCACTAGCAGACGGAACTAAAAAACCAGTAAGTAAACAAGGAAAGAATGTATGGAACTATATTCCATGGGGTGGAACAGAAGTAGATACAAGTGGCTATGATGAAGCATCAGGAAATGACAAACTAAACGGTGCTGTGGTTGTATCAAGAAGCATGTATCCATATGATGAAACAAATAAAACGGGAGTGATATCGACATTAATATATGGAGTGCAGTGGGATGCAATAATTAGGTGGTATAAAGCAAGCAATATAGATGTTATAGATAGCGGTTCATATGGAAACTATACTGGTGGAGGAGGAGAAAAAGTAACAGGTTCTAGTGAAACATATCAAAAAAAACATATATATGATATGGCAGGGAATGTATGGGAATGGACTATGGAGGGGCATGGAGCAACTAATCGTGGTATTAGAGGTGGATATTATAGCAATGGTAGTTTTTCGTATCCGGTTTCTTCTCGTAATTTTAATCCTCCATCAAGCACATACCAATATATCGGTTTCCGAATTTCAGCGTTCATAATATAACCTATTAATTCACAATAAAATAAAATTAAAAATGTTAAACGTAATGTTTGACATTTTTTTTTGTTATTCGTAATTAATTTCTTTAAGAGGGTAGTAATTTCTACATTTTTTATGGACAAAATTGGGTAGAATGATTGTAGGTGATTAAGTGGTTATATATATAGATTATATATTTATAGAAAACATGATATTAAATTACCTTATACTATACGAAACTTCATGTATGTTAAGAAAAAAACACAAGATATATAAAAACATAATTTCAAGCCTGCTAGGAACAGTATATGTATGTGTTTTGATATATTTCAAAATTCATGAATTACAATACGTGATATCAAAATTGTTGTTGTCAATAATTATGGTATACATTTTTTTTACTCCTAAATTATTAAAAGAATATATTAAACAAATAGCTTGCTTTTATTTTATTACAATTATAAGTACAGGAACATATTTGACAGTTATACAATTATTTAATATCGAATTAAATAAGGTTGGATTAAAAGTTTTAGTTTACTTGGTAGGGATATTGATAATAAAAATCATACAAAAAGAAACAATAAGATTTAGAAAAAGTAAAAGAAAAAAAGAACGATTTATTTTTGACGTAATGTTACCTGAAGCCAAAGGATACAGTAGATATAAAGGATTTATTGATACGGGAAACACAGCAATAGATTATAACACGGGGAAACCTATCTTTTTCATAGATAAAAACAAGTTTAAAAATGATAAAAACTGCAAAAAGGTAAGAACAAATATTCAAACAATAAATGGAACATCTTCTATTAATGGATATGAAATAGACGGGATTAGAATATTAAACAATGAAAAAGAAATAAAAATAAATGCAATAGTATGTAACAGTGAATATAAATTAGAAAACAGCTTGGGATTTGACATGATATTAAATTATGAAGTTTATGAAGAATTAATGGAGGGATGTGTATGAAAATACATTTTAAAAAAGCATATCTTATGTTATTAAGATATTTAGGAATAACAGATCAATCAGTTTTATATATTGGAGGTACTGATAAGTTACCAGCACCACTATCTAGGGAAGAAGAGTTAGAGTTATTAAACAAGTTAATGGATAAAGACGATAGTGCTAGAAAGAGATTAGTGGAAAAAAATTTAAGGCTAGTTGTATATATAGCAAAAAAGTTTGAAAACTCAGGTGTGAATATAGAAGATTTAATATCTATTGGGACTATAGGACTTATGAAGGCTGTTAATAGTTTTAATTTGGATAAAAACATAAAACTTGCAACATATGCCTCTAGATGTATTGAAAATGAAATACTAATGCATCTTAGAAAAGTACAAAGAACTAAAACAGAAATCTCAATAGATGAACCAATTAATATAGATAGTGAAGGAAATGACTTGTCGCTAGTCGATATTTTAGGGAGTGATAATGATGTTGTATATAAAGAAGTAGAAGAAAGTGATAATAAAAAAATATTAAGAGGAGCTATTATGGAATTAAACGATAGAGAGAAAGTTATCATGCAAATGAGGTATGGCTTTGAGGGTAAAGATGAATTGACACAAAAAGAAGTGGCAGATAAGTTAGGTATATCTCAATCTTATATTTCGAGGATAGAGAAAAAAGTAATAAATCGTCTAAAAAAAGAGTTTTTTTATGAACTATAATAATTTTCAATAATAAGGAAAAACTATAACTAATGAAAAAATTAGGAGGAAACAAGTGAAAAGTACAAAGGTGGAAATAAATGGAGTTAACACAGCGCTACTTCCTGTGTTATCTCAAAAAGACCAAATGAAAATGTTAAGGGAAATTAAAGAAGGAAAGACGGAATTAAAAGATGAATTTATTAGATGTAATTTAAGACTAGTTCTTAGTATAACAAGAAAATTTAGCTTTAGAGGAGAAAATGTAGATGATATATTCCAAGTAGGAGTAGTAGGGCTAATAAAAGCTATAAATAATTTTGATATTACACAAAACGTACAATTCTCAACATATGCTGTACCTATGATAATAGGCGAAATAAAAAGGTTTTTAAGAGATAGTAGTACATTAAGAATAAGCAGATCCCTTAGGGATATATCGTATAAGGTATCTAAAGAAAGAGAAAGTTACATAGGATTAAAAAACGAAGAACCTACAGTACAGTATCTTGCAAAAGCAGTGGGGGAATCTGAAGAAGATGTTATAATGGCAATGGATAGCATGATTCAACCTATATCTCTTCATGATGCGGCATATAATGATGGGGGAGATGTTATATATATACTAGATCAATTAAAAAACGAAAAAAACGAAATGGAAAATATAACAGATAAGATATGTGTTCTTCAAGCAATTGAAAGATTATCTGAAAAAGAAAAGAATATAATACAAAGAAGATATTTTGATAATAAAACGCAGATGGAACTTGCAAAAGAAATAGGTATATCGCAAGCACAAGTTTCGAGGATAGAAAAAATAGCAATAGCAAGAATGAAAAAAAGACTAGAAAATGGAATATAATTTAATATTAGGAAAAGTCGAAACTATTGTTTTGACTTTTCAATATATATATAAAAGAGATGGTCTTCTAAAAACAGATTACATTCATATAATTAATATAGGGGGGAGTGTGAATGTCAAGAGGTATAGATTTGAAGCAAAGAGAAGTTATAAATATGAATACAGGACAGATGCTGGGGTTTGTTGTAGATTTAAACGCAGAATTTGGAGAAGGGATAATAAAAAGTATAGTTGTTGCACAAACAGGGAAATTTTTCAGGAGTTTAGCAGGAAAAAATACAATGGAGGTTCCGTGGGATAGAGTAAAAGTTATAGGAGATGATGTAATTTTGGTAGACATATAAAAAACGTTACAAAATTATGTAAAGAATAGTCGCTCAAACAACCTAAAACAAAAAGAAATAAAAAAACATCATTTTTTTTCAAAAAAACACAAAAATTTGTTGACACGAGATATCTTCTATGTTAAAATATGTTTACTGTGTTGTAAAAATATTTACATAACACTAAATAGCACATTGAAAAATAAAGAGTAAGTAAAGCCAAGCAATCGTAATGGAAACATAA
>CAYXLQ010000066.1:0-5949 GCA_964465775.1 uncultured Clostridiaceae bacterium | reverse complement strand
TATTTTATTTTTTTCTTCTAAACTCATTATTTCAATATTTTTAATTGTGCTATTATTAGTTATTCCCTCATTAATAATTGTAAGTATTCTAGATGCAATATATTCTATTTCATTTTCTTCAAATAAACTAATTAAATAGTCAAAATGTACTTCTAATACTCCTGTTGTATCCATGTCCATAATATGAATAGCTAATTCATCTTGTACTTGTCCACTATATATCCATCTACTTGCATACTTAGTATCATCTGCAAATTTTGCTCTTGCATTTTGATATGAAACTATAGTTCTATATAAATTGCCTTTTAATGAGTTCTTTTTTCTGAAATCTTCCAAAGCTAGAAAATAAGGATACTTTTGATGTCTAAATAATCCCATTGATTCTGATGAAGATTTTTTACACATATTTAAAAAGTTTTCTTCTTCATCTATATTAAATCTAACTGGCATTGTGCTTACAAACATTCCCATCATTTGTTTTTCTTTAAAATTCGATCTATTAAGTATAGGCGTACCTATAATAAAATCTGTTTTTTCTGTTGTTCTGTGTATATATATTGCAAGTGCATTTAAAAATATAGTATATGGCGATAATTTATTTGTCTTACAAAAATCTTTTATCTTATCATTTAGTTCTTCATTTAGTTTGAAACTATATCTACCGCCTTGTACATTTTCATCCCTCGCACTCTCTTTTAATCCAATTGGCTCCTTAAATCCATTTAAATAACCTTCCCAGAAAAGCTTGTCTTTTTTAAACTTATCCGTTTGCATGTATTTTTTTTCTGAGTCTAAATATTCAATATAAGTAGGCTTTTCAATAACTGGAACCTCTTTATTTAAAAAGTATTCGTAATATTCTGATAATTGTTCAGCAATGTTTTTAAATGTCCATGCATCCGCAATTAAATGATGTAGTTTTACAATTATGTACCCCTTATCATCTGCTTCTTTTATTATTGCAAAACAATATAAAGCACTATCTTTTATTTCAAATAATTCTAATGCTATTTTCTGTTCTAATTTTTTCTTATATTCTAAATCTTCTTTTGAGATATCAAAAACTTCAACATCAAAGTTTTCATGTTTTTTTATGTATTGATATGCCTTTCCTTCATTTTCTGTTATTTGTAGTCTTAGTCCGATCGTTTACTTCTACCATTTTATTAACAACTTTTTTACAAACATTTTCATCAAATGTTCTCTTTATTTCAAATACTCCTACTATATTATTTATTGATGTTTTTTCAAAAAAATTCTCAACAAGATATATGTTTTTTTGTGGAAAAGTTAAATCATATTTTTTCATATATTAAACCACCTTTTGTAAATTACAAACCCCTCTTTAAAACATTATTAGTATATCAAAACAAAATAACTAGTGCAAGTTTCTGTGGTTATTTCTTGTTTCTTGTCTTTTTTTGTTTTATTACAACTTATTAATGTTTTACATTGTTTATCTTATATTGTTTTCTATGTATTCTTTTATTTGTGGTGGCAATAAATTTATATTTTTAATTTTTTCTTTACTAACTATTTCTACATTATATGTGCCACATTTTTTTCTATATTCTTCCGTATTATTTACAAATTCTTCCCCTGTTCCTGTTCCTATTTTGCCACTTAAATATTCACCTTCGAAAAAGTATTCTTCTGCCTCTTCTTTTTCAAAAAAAAGAATCATTTTACCTAACTCAATATCTATTCCTATTTCTTCTTTTATTTCCCTTATTGCTGCATTTTCTATAGTTTCTCCTTTATCAACTCCGCCACCTGGAACAACGTAATATTCTTTCAGTTTATCATCCACCATTTTTTTCCTATGAATTAGTATAACCCCATCTTCATGTTGTATTATTACCGCAGCTCTTTTTCTTTTCATATATTTCCCTCCATATTCTATTTAAAATATATTTACAAAAATTTTAAATATGTTTATATCTGTGAATATCATTAATATAATTCCTACAACTATAATTGTAAGTACCATGCTAATTGTTTTTCTCATGTTTTCATTAATTCTCATTTCACTCGTTTTTTCGTATGTTTTATAATCATTATCTACTTCATACATATTGTTATTAATCTCAGGTTCTATTTCATATCTATCTTCTAAAACATTATTAACACCAATACCTCTTAAATATTCCTTTATCGCTTCGTTTTTGTTTTTTATTACTTCTTTTAAATATTCATTTTCTTCTTTTATAGTTTGTAATAACAAATTATTACTTTCTACTAATTCATCGTCATATGCTTTTTTCTTTTCTTTATTACCAAGCACCTCATATGCTTCATTATATTCCTTAATTCTAAATTCTGCTTTTTCTTTTTCTATTCCCTCAAATAAATCCGGATGATTTCTTTTTACATGCATACGAAACACCTTTTTAATAGTTTCATCTGAAGCTTTTTCACTTAATTCTAAAATCTCATAATATTTTTTCATATATAATACCCTTTTTTCTTTTTTTAAGTATATTTCAAATTTTAAACATTGTCAATTTACATTTTAATAAACATGTAATTACATATTTTGTTTTATGACTTGAAAAGTATAAATGTAATGATATAATTTATATATAAATAAATATTAGGAGGTAAAGTATAATGAAGAAAACTATTTTTTATAAATGTGAACATTGTGGTAATTTATTCTTAACCATCAACAACGGTCAGGTTAATCCGGTTTGTTGTGGAGAAAAAATGAAAAAATTGATTGCTGGAACAATAGATGCTAGCGTAGAAAAACATGTACCAATGGTTAAAATAACTGATAACCTTGTTATGGTTGATGTTGGTTCAATCCCACACCCTATGATTGAAGAACACAGAATAGAATGGATTTATGTTGAGACAATAAAAGGTGGTCTTTTAAAAAGACTAGATATAGGAGCCGAGCCAAAAGAAATATTTTCAATTGTAGATGATGAAGTAATAGCAGTATATGAATATTGTAACTTACATGGTCTTTGGGAATTTGTTATATAAAAAGAAAAAACAAGCTTAAATATCTAAGCTTGTTTTTTATAAGATAATTTTTTATTAATTTAAGTCTGTTTCATTACCTTTTTTACTATTCATTATTGATAAGAACTCTTCTGATTCAAGTGTTTCTTTCTCCAATAATGCTTTAGCTACTTCATACATCTTATCTAGGTTTTCCGTTAATATTTTTTCTGCTTCTGCTTTTGCTGTTTCCATTATTTTGCCACATGCAACATCTACTTCATACATAATTGTTTCACTAAATTCTTTCTCTTCATAAGCTGTGTTTGTATACGACATAAGTGGTAAATTATCAGACATTCCGTATTTTGTAACCATATCTCTTGCAATTTTGCTAGCTCTTGCAATATCATCTTGTGCACCTGATGAAACATCCTGTAATATTAATTTTTCTGCTACATTTCCACCTAAAAGAGAAATAATTCTTTTTTCTAATTCTTTTTTAGAAGTATACATGAGTTCTTCTTCAAAAGTATACATTGTATAACCACCTACATTAGTTCTTGGAACAATAGATATTTGTTTAACTGACATTGTTCCTCCTAAAACATGGGAAACAATAGCATGCCCACTCTCATGATAAGCAGTTATTAATTTATCTTTTGTATTTATAACTAAACTACTTTTTTCAGGGCCAATAATTACATTAGTTATTGCTTGATTAAGATCTTCTGTTGTAGCATAATTTTTATCTTTTTTTATACTTATTAGCAATGCTTCATTTATAAGATTTTCAATATGAGCTCCTGTAAATCCAGTTGTTTTTTTTGAAATCAATTCCCAGTCAACATCCATATCAAAAGATTTACCTCTGGCATGCAATTTTAAAATAGCTTTCCGGGCTTTTTTATCAGGGTAGCCTACCTTTATATGCCTATCAAATCTACCCGGTCTTAGTAATGCGGCGTCTAATGTTTCTGCCCTATTAGTTGCAGCAATTACAACAACATTTTCTTCGCTGTTAAAACCATCCATTTCAACAAGAATTTGGTTTAATGTGTTATCGTCATCTTTATGACTTCTTCTACTTCCTCTTTTTCCTCCTATTGCATCTATTTCATCGATAAATATAATTGCAGGACCCTTATGCTGTCTTGCTTCTTTAAATAAATTTCTTACTCTTTGCGCTCCAACTCCAACATACTTATCTACAACATCTGGTGCAGCAATACTGTAAAATGGAACATTTGCTTCTCCAGCAACAGCTTTTGCAAGCAATGTCTTGCCTGTACCAGGATCCCCAGATAATAATACTCCTCTAACTATTCTTGCACCTTTTTCCCAGTATTTATTAGGATTTTTTAAATACTCAATAATGTCTTGTAGCGATTCTTTTTCTTCTATTAAACCAGCAATACTATCAAAGTTCGTTTTTTTGTTTTTAAGATCTTGAGTTTTTTTAGTCTTGCCAAAGTTTGTACCACTAAACATATTTTTAGTAAGCTTCCTAAGATATACCAGTATAATAATTGTTGGTAGTAAGGTAAAAAAGTTTATAGTAGAAGTTGCTTTTTTCTTCATTACTGAAAACTTTAGTAATTCTTCTGTGATATATGGCTTTAATGTATCTGTTATGCTAGTTTCACTTGGAATAACTACAAATACATTTTTCATTTGATTAGAATCATCAACATATTCCACACTTATGGTTTGCCTGCTTTCTTCTAATACAACCTGGTTTACTCTATCTTGTGACAGGATACTTATAAACTCCGAGTATGATATCTCTTCTTTTACCTCTACGCGTAGTATACTTACTATTAAAAATGAAATAATAAATATTAAGAAGCATAGAGATAGCAGGCTCTTAAAAACATCATTTTTATTTAACCGTTTAAAAAATCTAATAATATGATTCATAAAAATCACCTTTCCTTTAATATTTTTCACCGCAATTAAAATTATTTTTTACTCTCCTTTTTCACTATAGTCAAATGAACTCTTATCAAATATTTCTTTGATATTATATCATGTATAGTTGGAAAAGTCTACATAATTATTTATATAATTGCTTTACATTTATCTTTGCAGTATGAAAAATATAAACAGGTTACAGTAACTTAGTTTTTATCTTTAAACATTATTTCATCAGATTTTCAAGTGGAACTTTTACTTCAAATGAACCTAACACATATGGTGCTATTTGATATTTCTCAAACAAAACCAGCATATCCTTCCCATCAAATGCAATATCTAAAAAATTATATCTATTTGCTTTGGTTCCATCTTTTAACATATCTATAGCTCCCATTTTTTTTATTGCTTCATTTTGAGATAAATAATTATATGTATAGTTAGAAAGATTAACATATAAGTTTTTATATTGTTTTTCAATTACTTCTTGGGTTATAAGTTTATCACTTTTATTATCATAGTTAATCACAAAAAAGTACTCATTTATATGAAACCATTTTGTATCTGTTCTAACTACAAAGATAAATGAAATATATCCATTTTCACCTTCTGTAACATAAAAATTAATATCAAGTTTATGCTTTCCTTTTTGAGCATCATTCTCGTGAGACTTTGCTTGATATTTAATATCTTTAATATATAGATCTATTTTATTTTTTATATATGGATTTAATACTTGGCTTTTACTCTCTGGATAAAAAATATTAATTTCATATGTTTCGGTTTTTTCTGTAATATTTTGAACCACATATAGTTCATCTTGTAATATTTTTTTTATATCTTTGTTTTCTCTAGTACTCTCTAACACGCTTATAACTGGCAAATCTTTATTAAAGTCTTTGCTATTATTGCTTAAAATTATCATCAATATATACGTAATTATTACTAGTATAAATGCTATTGTAAAATGCTTTAATTTTTTATTTTCTTTAAATCTCATAAAATATCACCTAATATCATTCTATGAATGTAGGCTGTATAATAAATGTTGGGGTGGGAAATAAAATTCTCATCTCAACATTCTTT
>CAYXLQ010000065.1:0-5986 GCA_964465775.1 uncultured Clostridiaceae bacterium | reverse complement strand
AGACCACTGCTCGATTAGATAAGGTAGAATTATTTGAAGCCTATAAAAATTCTTTACTGTTAGTTATGGATTTACAAAGTCATCTTATTAAACACTACGACTTAAAAGTTACACATGATATTTTAGAAAGATTGTTGAATTACATTAGTGAATAGGAGAGTAACGTTATTTCCAGTATTGGCTACTAAGAATTAACAGTATACCTCAGTTTTCAAAAAACAGCGAAGTCTATGGATATGTTCCCACATACGCAAGCACTCAGTGGATATGTTCCCTCAAAGAGGACTTCAATTAAAAATATTTAGCTTTCTAATTTTTGACAGCTATCCCCTCATCTCAAAACATGTTGAGTGTGTGGCATTATTAGAACAAAAATAAAATAAAAAAGGAGGAAGAATATTGAAATTTATTTCATGGAATATTGATTCATTAAATGCAGCATTAACCGGAGATTCTGCACGTGCATTATTATCTCAAATGGTATTAGATAAGATTATAGAGTATAAGCCGGAAGTTATTGCCGTGCAGGAAACGAAGTTGCCAAGTAATGGTCCTACTAAAAAGCATTTAGAAATTTTGAAGGACAAGTTTCCAGATTATGAAGTTGTTTGGAATAGTTCAGTAGAACCAGCACGTAAAGGTTATGCAGGTACTATGTTTTTATATAAGAGTGATTTAACGCCAATTATCCATTTTCCAGTAATTGGTGCGCCAAGCACAATGGATTTTGAAGGGCGAATTATAACATTGGAATTTGAAGATTTCTACTTAACACAAGTTTACACACCAAATGCAGGGGAAAACTTAAGTCGTTTAGAAGAACGTCAGATTTGGGATATAAAATATGCTGATTATATAGCAGGCCTTGATAAAAACAAATATGTTGTTGCAACAGGTGATTTTAATGTTGCACATAAAGAAATAGATTTAGCCCATCCTAATAGTAACCGTAATTCAGCTGGATTTACCGATGAAGAACGTCAAGGATTCACAAACCTTTTAGAAAAAGGTTTTACAGATACTTTTAGATATCTTAATGGAGATGTAAAAGGCATTTATTCTTGGTGGGGACAGAGAGTTAAAACAAGTAAAATTAACAACTCGGGTTGGAGAATTGACTATTGGTTAGTTAGTGATCGTATTGCGGATAAGGTAACTAAATCTGAAATGATTGATTCAGGACCAAGACAAGATCATACACCATTATTGCTTGAAATCAATTTATAATTAGATAAATAAGCTTAGTTAACACTAATCCCATAAGTATATATGAATTATAAATAAACCGATATAGATTATCGGTTTTTTAAAATAATAAAATAATATTTAAAATAATAAAATAAAAAGGATATATTTATAGTTAACAATAATATTAAGTATATTAAACGTATTATGCTGATGTGTAGTAGAAAAAGTTAAATATATAAGCACTAGATAAAGAACGCATATTATGGTATATTATACATATAAAAGAGGAGATAATTATGGAAGAAGGAATTACTTATCAAAGCACAGATGGGATAATTTTAAGCGGTGTACTAAATAAGCAGTCGGATAACAACAAGATAGTAGTATTATGTCATGGTTTTAATAGTGGAAAAGATAGAAGTGTTGGTAGGATAGCTGGAAAAATAAGTAGCGAAAGAATAAATACTTTTAGATTTGATTTTAGATCACATGGTGAAAGTAGTAGAGCGAAAAAAGGAATGACCATAACTGGTGAGCTGGAAGATTTAAAAAGCACCTTAAAACTACTTAAAAACTTAGGATATAAAGAGTTTATACTTTTAGGATTTAGTTTTGGTGGTGGAATAGTATCGTTATTAGATAATGATGAATATAAAAATGTTAAGGGCATTGGATTATGGTATAGTGTTCTTGATTATAACGCAGTTAAGGATACCTTAAATGTAATGATAAAAGAAAATAACATTGATAATAAAGAATTTGTAGAAGTAAATGGGACTAATGGAAAAAACCTTAGAATTTCAAAAGAAATACTTAGTGAAATGGAAAGATATAAGCCATATAAAAACATAGAGGCTTTAAACATACCTATACTACTAGTTCATGGAACAAAAGATGAAATGGTTCCATATACAATATCAGAAAAGGTAGTTAAAATGTTAAAAAACGCAAAACTCATAACAATAGATGGAGGGATACACACTTTTAAAGATTCTGAAACATCAATGGAAATAGCGATAAGTAAAACAATTGAATATTTAAAAGAAGTAATGTATAGTAAATAAAATGAAGAAAAAAGAATTTAAAAGAATATATATAGAAATAACAAACATATGCAACTTATCATGTGATTTTTGTGAGAAAGACAACAGAAAAAAAGAAATGATGAAGTTAGAAGATTTTGAAAAAATCATTAATGAAATAAAAACATATACAAATCATATTTATTTACATGTTAAAGGAGAACCTTTATTGCATCCAAATATAAATGAAATTATCGATTTAGCATATAAAAGTAAGCTAAAAGTAAACCTTACAACTAATGGATCATTAATCGACAATTTAAAAAGTAAAAGCATTAGGCAAATAAACTATTCTATGCAAAGCAGTAGAGATGTTGATGAAATAAAAGAAACAATTTCAAAGATGGTAGAATATATAAAAGGAACCGATATCTCTCTTGTTATTAGAATGTGGAGGGATGAAACTAAGGGAATTCAAAAATTGCATCAAATAATTAAAGAGGAATTTAAATTTGAAGGAGAAATTAAAGATAGAGCACAAGTAGAGAATAACATATATTTATCTATTAAACCAGAATTTAAATGGCCAAACTTAAAAGCAGAGGTTTGTACTACAGAAGGATATTGTCATGCTTTAAATCAGCAAATAGCAATACTTGTTGATGGAACTGTAGTGCCTTGTTGTTTAGACAATAATGGAGATATAGCTTTGGGGAACATATACAGTGAAGGCATGGATACAATATTAAACAAAGAAAGAACAATTATAATTAAAAAAGGGTTTAAAAACAGGAAGATAGTAGAAGAACTATGTAAAAGATGTGATTTTAGAAAAAAGTTTAAATAAAATGAGATAGTAAAATAGCAAGATGAAGAGGAGACAAGTTTATTATAAATATATAATATTATGGAGAGTTTTATGAATAGTAAAATATTTAAGAATGTAATAAAGCATACAATTACAGTGTTAAAGCATAAATGGATAGTATTTAAGCTATCTATAAAAGCAGGAATACCTTTTAGAGGGTTAATGCATGATTGGTCTAAGTTTAGCAAAGAAGAATTTTTTGAAAGTGTTAAATATTATGATGGATCACGCAGTCCTATAGGTATATGTAAAAAGAAAGAAGGATACTCTAAGGCATGGCTTCATCATAAAGGTAGAAACAAACATCATCAAGAATATTGGTATGATTATGATGCGCCGGATATGACACCAATTATTCCGTATAAATATGCCGTTGAAAGTATATGCGATAGCCTTTCAGCCTCAATAATATATAACGGAGCTAATTGGACAAATGGTAAACAATTAGAATATTGGAACAGAGTTAAAGATACAAGTAAAAGGATGTTAAATCCTAAGATTAGAGAGTTTTATACTGTGATATACACACAAGTAAAAGATCAGGGAATAAAAAAAGTAATAACTAGTAAAAACTTAAAAAAAACATATAATGATATAGTTTTAGAAAGATAAGGAGTGAAATATGAAAGAATATAACAAATTAGTAAGAGATAGAATACCTGAAATTATATTAAAAAATGGAGAAAAACCTAAAACTAGAATTTTATCAGACCAAGAATATATAAAGGAATTAAATATAAAATTAAGAGAAGAAATGGAAGAGTATTTTGAAAGTGGAGACATAGAAGAACTTGCAGATGTTTTTGAAGTTATCAAGGGAATACTAAAATATAAAGGTATATCTATTTTAGAGTTTGAAAAAATAACAATAGCAAAAGCGAAAAAACGTGGAGGCTTTCAGGAAAAGATATATCTTGAATATGTAGAATAGTATTTAGTAAAGGGGGATACTTTTATGAAAAAAACAAAATATATAATAGTTCTTTGGGTAATTGTATTTTTTATTCGGATTTAATAGTATAGATGCTGGAGAATTACACTTAAATAATAAAAAAATACATGCAACTTTAACAGAAGATGGCAATATGGATGTGGTTGAAACATGGAATATAACAGTGAAAGATACAAACACATTATATAAAACTTTTGAATTAAATGAATTAGCATTTGATGGCTTTTCTAATGGTAAGATTTATGAAATTACAAGTGATGGTAATAAAGTTCCATTTGAAGAAATAGACACTGAAATGTATCATGTTGTAAAAAATTCTTACTATTCACTTGTTAATTCTAAAGGATTGTATGAAATTGCATGGGGGATTAGCATTGATGATGAAGAAACTAAAATATATGAAATATCTTATCAAGTAAAAAACATAATTCACAAATACAATGATTATGCAGAACTATATTGGCAATTTATTGGAAATGAATTTGAAATTAATACAGATAAGGTAGAAGGGGTCATAGAACTACCTTCAAATAATTATACTACTGATAAAATAAAAGCGTGGGCACATGGTCAATTAAACGGAACAATAAGCATAGTATCAAATAATAAAATAGAATTTGAAGTAGATGATTTTAGTAAAAATCAAATGCTAGAAATACGCCTAGCCCTACCAAGGGAATTATTTCCATCTTCATCTAAAGAAACAAACACAAACAACTTAGATACAGTGATAGCAGAAGAAACAGCTTGGGCAAATGAAGCGAATAGAAAAAGAGAAAATGCTATAGTAAGAGCTAAAATGGTTACAAAAATAGCAAATGGTGTAGGAATAGCCTTAATAATATTTAGTAGTCTTAAAATTATAAAGTATTCTGATGTTTTAAAAAGCAATAAAAAACTAAAACCTGAAATAAAGTTAGAATATTTCAGAGATATTCCTGGTAATAATAGTACTCCGGCTGAAGGAGCATTTATGCATTATTTCGACAGGGGTATGCTAGACTTTGCAATGCCTAAAATTATATCATCAACGATGTTAAACTTGGCACTTAAAAAAGTAATAGAATTTGAAATTGTTGAAAAAAGTTTTGGTAAAAAAGAGGTTAATGTAAAGATAATTGGTGATGATAAAGATCTAAAAAAAGATGAAAAAGAAGTATACAATTATCTTACAAAAATAGTAAAAAAAGAAAATTCATTTACAATGAAGGATTTTGAAAAATATACATCTAGATATACAGAAGTTTTTACTCAAATGGTAGAAGGAATAAAAGAAAGCACAAGAAAGGAACAAATAGAAAGTAATAATTTTGATGAAGGAGTCAGAAAAAAGTATTATAAATGGTTAGTAAAATGTATTATAGGAATTATAATTTCAATTATCTCAATTATTACATCAGTAACGCTTATATCAATAACTACAAAATATCCAATATTTCTTGGAATATCAAGTATATTGCTAATGATTACAGGAATTATAGCAGGAAGTATTGGAAATATATTTATAGGACTAACACAAAAAGGTGTAAACGAAAAAGAAGAATGGAGGGCTCTAGAAAAATATTTAAAAGACTTCTCATTATTAAAAGAAAAAGAAGTTCCGGATTTAATATTATGGGAAAAGTATTTGGTTTTTGCTACCATGTTTGGAATAGCTGATAAAGTATTAAAACAGATTAAAGTTATATATCCACAAGATATCGATAAAAATGTATTTTTAGGTACAACATATATGAATTTAATGTATCATGGAGGACTTAATAATTCATTAATTCAAGTAATAAATAATAGTGTAAATGTAAGTTATGGAAATGTGTATTCCTCAGGTTCTGGTGCTGGTGGAGGCTTTTCTGGTGGCGGAGGCGGTGGCTTCGGCGGAGGTGGAGGCCGGAGGTCGTTAAAAATAAAGAAGGTGTCAAATTGACACCTTCTAATTTATTATAGATAATTCTCAAC
>CAYXLQ010000064.1:0-6069 GCA_964465775.1 uncultured Clostridiaceae bacterium | reverse complement strand
CTTTTATTGAAGAAATTGATATAAATGTGAAAGACATTAAAGGTGTCTTTTGGTCTGAAATAGACTTTATTGAAGACTATCATAGGATAGTAGAGTATAGGAAGAAATAGAAAGACAAATTTTTTCCTTCACAAACTTGAGTTTCTCTATTTGAAAGTTAAAAAAGTATAATGAAAGATTCTGATGTATTGTTAAAAGGCTTGCAAAAAGTACAGCTGGAATTTCTTGTGGTGCTCGATATAATATGTAAAAAACACAATTTGCGGTGGTACATTATTATGAGACAATAAAGCATAAAGGGTTTATTCCATATAAAGAACAAATACCTTCTAATGCATTACTCGAGGGTATTATATTATAAATTTGTTCGGAAGAGGAGATATTTTGAAATATTCGGCAATTATTTTGGGTCGCCCTGGTAGGCATACACTCGGTTTGGCAAGGTCTTTGGGGGAAGAGCATGTTGATGTTTACCTCCTGTTTAGGGGTACAAAACAGACTAACTTTGTTCAAAAAAGCAAATATGTGAAAAAAAGCTGGATTGTTGATGATGATTATGATGAAATGCTAAAAGTCTTGCTGGATAATTTCCAACATATTGATTCAAAGCCAGTGCTTTTTCCAGGTAATGAGTTTGACATAGCGTTTGTTGGTAAGTACTTTGATATTTTGAAAGAGAGGTTTATCTGCCCGAGTATAAATGGAAATGGTGATGAATTTGTAAGCTTGATGGATAAAGAGAATGTTAATCAAATAGCAAGAGATATCGGCTTCGATGTACCCCAAAGCTGGATTATAGATACTACAAAAGCTGATATATTGATTCCTACAGATATAGCGTACCCTTGTTTTGTAAAGCCCACTAATAGCTTGAGATATTATTATAAGGTCTATATGAAAAAATGCGATTCTGACGAGGAGCTTTTACAAGCTATTTTAGCATATAAAAGTGTAGGTAAATCTGTTCTTGTACAAGAGTTTATAGATAAAGATTATGAAATTGTTGTTGGTGGTTGCGTATTAAAGGATAATAATGTAATAGTACCTGGTGTAATAGAAAAAAAAAGAGAATTTATATCTCAAACAGGTCTTCCAGCTTTTGCTTACCTAACTGCTAACAAACATAACGTATATCAAGAATTAATTACAAAAATTATAAAAAAAATTGGATACAGGGGTATTTTTGATATCGAATTTTTACATGTAAATGAGAAAGATTACTTTTTAGAAATAAATTTTAGAAATGGCGGAAATGGATACGCCTACAATAAAGCAGGACTTAATATACCATATATGTGGCTTCTGGATGCTGTTGGTGAGGATGTGTCAAGTATGAGAACGTCAATCAAAAAAGATATTTATATGATGACAGAGTTTGAGGACATAAAGCACGTTTTGAAAGGACATATTAGTATATTTCGATGGCTTATTGATTTGTCAAAAACCCGGGCATTTATGATTTTTAATTTAAGAGATATGAGCCCTTTTATATTTGAAGTTAAAATAATGGTGTTAAACAAGGTTAGATCGATATATAATAAACTCAAGTGATTTGTGTTTTCGTGTTCAAAGAAATTAATTTGTTTTTTCTTAAAGAATGGAATTGATTTTCTTCGCAGTTGTAATTAAGATCTGCATTTCTAAATCTTTAATTTTTTGTACACAACTTAACTAAACAAAGTATTTTTAAAATGCTCATTATGCTTTTTTGATGCATTAGGTTAATTTTTATTTTTTAGGCTTATGTTTTTATTAGATATTTTAGTGACATACTTAACTCAGACATATAATTTAAAGGGGATTGCACAAATCTAATACATGCTAACGTAGATGAAAAGAGATATTGATACTTAATACAATGAAAATTGTTAAAAGGTCTGATATGACAGATAATATAGCTATGATAAGTGCGTATTTAGATAATAATTCAACAAAATACCCACTAAAAGTTTTTAAGTGTGGTCATGTAATATCTGTTGATCAGTTTGGTAACATGGTGGAGAATTATCAGCAGCTTGTAGATGGAACTGAATATTATTATGTAGTTGTGTTGATAGCTGATGTGGCAAGAATGCTGGGTGTACCGATGGAGATGATAGTAATCGTTGAGTAGCATCTTTATTTAAAATCGAACGATTAGTTTGCTTCACAAAAGTGAATAAGTGAGTAGTAAACGAGTGAATAGTGTTGTACTGATAGAGGCAAAACACTTTTATTTAACTACAGAGAAATACATAGATCTATTGATATTTTTAACCAGAAAGAACCCGAAGAGCACGAAGATTTATTGAGTTTTTGCATCACATTTCTCGCATCACAAAAGATCTAATTGTAACAATTATTGTTAAATTCTGCTGTTATTCTGATTTGCCATGATTTTATGATATATCACACGCCATGTCTTTGTGTTACAAAATAACCATAATTAATTAACAATATTAAAAAATATAAAATATTACTTGACTAATATTTCTTAAAGTGTTAAATTGGCTCCTAAATATAGAGTGATATCTTAAATCGTTGAATTAAAGCAATGCTATTGAATATGAACAAAATGATTTTCTAAAACTCTATATAATGATTAACAGAAAGGAGGTATTATGGCACGCTGTAGAAACAATAGAGATTTAGAAGTGCATCACAAGAGAAGAGATGGCGGCAATGGTATCGAGAATGCTGAGGTTTTATGTCATGCTTGTCACGTAAATACAAGCACTTATGGGATTCCTGGCCAATCGCCCACACCATTTTTACATGAAACTAAAATTGCAGCACTACGTAGGGCAGGCAATAGGTGCGAGTGTACTCGTACATCCTGTACACATCACTAGAGTCTAAAAACATTTTTTAATATTCGAAGCCAGTTATTGACAGTAAATGTAATTAATTAATAAAGCTCTGTGGTTAATCAAACCATAGAGCTTTGCTAAGAATGAATTTATTAATAAAAAATATTTATAATATATTCGAAATTTATTTGGTTGGTAAAATTAGACAAAACATTAGTCCTTATGCATTTTTATTAGGAGTTTGTGTGGAGAAAAATTATAAATTGAGTATTTATTTAATAAAAAAAGACTATAACCAGTTTCTTGACTGTATCCAAGAAAAAAAGAAAAATAGTATTGAAGAATATAAGATTAAACCCTTTTATAATTATAATGGAGTTATTTTTTTGTCAAAACCGAAACATAATATAGCAAGCTGGGTTGAGATACTGAGGGAAGGGTCTGACACAATTATTGATGATATAAAAAATATCTCAAATAGTGCGGTCTTGATGCTTAAAATTAGTGATCGAATATTTGCATGCACTTTCGGATATGGCAAATTTCTTTTGAAAGATAATTGCATAGAAGTAAACTTCGGATTAAAGACTTGTTTGAACTTAATTGACCACAGTAAGTTAAGATCTATGGATAAGGCAAATTTCGATGATACAACGATTCTAACAAGAATGCAAGCTTCTTCTTTAACAAGTACAGATAGCTTCATGATAGATCCTTTAGGGGATTTATTGAGATCTATTACTGGCGAATCGAAAGATAATAACTTTGGAAAGACTTTGTCTGGCACTGATGCATTTTTTATTTCACTCAAAATGGGTTTTACAGATATTGAGCCCTTATTAAAAAATGTATATGAAAAATACATGTCTGATGGATATAAAGAAAAATTCGCATGGGTGGATAATGTAGAGCCTGTGAGAGACAAAGATATTATTCATGAGCTTGATGAAACATTGGTTGAAGGGTTAAAAGAAAAAAATAAACTAATTACTCTTTCTCCGCCAGGATTTATTGAATTTGAGAACTTTTTGGGAATTAGTTTTACTGAAAAAGGAGAAACAAGAAATGATTTTGATATAGATTTCTTTTACGAGCAAAGTAAAGATCTACAAGACTTGGATATTAAAAAGCTAAATACCAAAAAAGTATTTATTGTTAACGGTTCAAGTGAAGTTAGAAAGCCTATTAAATTACAAAAGTTTTTGAATTTTCAAACAGAAATTGACGATTCTAAATATGTTTGCACTTTAGGTAGTTGGTTTAAAATCTCAAAGTCATTTTATGAACAAATTAAATCTGATGTATCGAAAATAAAAGAGTCTAATATAGAATTCATAAAGTGCAATCCGAATTGGAATGAGAAGGAATACAATGAAAATCTTGCAAATTCTAATAAGGACTTTATACTTTTTGACAGAAAACCAATAAAGTGTAAAAATGCAAATACTACAATTGAAGCTTGCGATGTATTTTCCATTGAAAAAGAACTTATTCATGTTAAAGTAGGCAACAAATCATCTACCTTAAGCCATTTGTTTGCTCAAGCAAGAATATCCGCAACTTCTATGATAAATGATAAAGAGTTTAGGGAAGAAATGAGATCTTTGATTGAACATAAGATCGATAAAAACAAATTAGATTGTATTTTGCCTTTAGATAAAATCCAGAATTCAAATTATACAATTACATTTGCAATAATTAATCAATATGAAAAGCCACTTATTGATGTTTTACCTTTCTTTAGTTTACTAAACTTAAGACAAACGTATCAATATTTAAGTGAATATGGCTTTAATGTACGATTAAATCAAATATACAGGGAAAATATAAAGAAAAATTGATTTTTAGGAAGATATAGCCTTTATTTAATAACACATGTCTTTTTAGAGATAGTCTCGTACCAGAGTAAGCTTTATAGATCAATTACTTATTTAATTAGAAAGAAAAAAAGAAGATTTGTATCACTATAGTGAGTTATAAAATGTGCTGTGCAGGGCAATAGTTTTTTGCTTTTTGTTTTGCATTGTTAAGGTTCTGAGTTGTACAATTAAATTTTGGACCTTATTTCTAATGGCAAATATTTAAGGCATGTTCTATTCTTTTATGGGATTTTCTAAATCATATTTAGTAAAAAAATTACAGTAATTTTTACTTTAAATGCATTGTTCCTTTTTCATTTGTTATAATTGTACCTATAAACTTTTTATTTGTAAAATAGAAAAACTATTTAAAAGGGGATAAAATGAAACAAATTACATTAAAGAGAATTCTGAGAAAGATTCTTAATTTTAGAAGTTATTTGCTTATTTATATCGAACTCGAAGCCGATAAAACTTGTTTTAAAGGAAGCGACGACTATTATAAGAGTTATTCTGTTAGTGAATTTGATGATGCAAACCAAATACATAAATTTTACCTTAGCCAGAACTGGGGCTTGCTAAATATTGATTTGATTATGAGTTGGCTAAAAGAAGGTCATCGTTGTTTTGTACTAATGAATGAACAAGCACAAATAATTGGCGTAACGTGGGTTGAAACAAATCTAAACTCTTACAAGGAAAATGGTTTCTTTCAACTTAAAAAATGTAACAATGTACGTCTAAAAGCTAATGTTGGCATAATAAGTAAAATCATTATAGATCGGTCACATAGAGGGAAACAATTGTCAAATTATCTTATTTTTAAAACTGTAGAAATATTGAAGGCTGAAAACATAAACTACTTTCTTGCATTTGTGCTTAGCACCAACGGTTCATCGTTACGTAGCTTCATAAAAGAAGGGGCAAATATTATTGGTATAGTTAAGTATACTCGAATTTTTAACAAAGTATTTAATTTAGTATTTAATAAAGCTGATTTTTGGGTGCAAAAAAGTTTTGATAGGGCTATTGAAAAAGAAACTTTATAAGGGAGATGGGTTTTAAGAGATGACTGCGTCTTTTAGAGAGATGGCTTCGCCATAGAGACAGCTTCGTTGTAGAGGCGACTTCGTCGCAGAGACTGCTGTGCAGTAGATGCATCTTAAGGGAGATGCGACCAGGTTGATCGAAAGAATATAGAAAATATAATTAGTGATAGTCCTATTGATATAGGACTTTTTGTTTATATATGCTGTTTTACAGAAGAGGTCTTTCAGACAGAGACAGCTTCGCTGTAGAGACGACTTCGTCGCAGAGACTGCTAAGCAGTAGTTTCTCTATACAAAGTAAAAATAAATAATAAAGTAGTTTCTATGAAGCGTAATCTTTTCAGAAATTATGAAGGTTTGTACGTTTGGCAA
>CAYXLQ010000063.1:0-6152 GCA_964465775.1 uncultured Clostridiaceae bacterium | reverse complement strand
TTTTGAATTGGATTGAAATAATGTTTTAACGGAAGAACATTTTTTGCAGTGAATTTCATACCAGCTTTTTTTATAACATAGTCACACATATGCATTTTACAGGTTAAGCATTTTGTAGTGCATCTTTTATCTGTTAAATATTTACATTGATATAACTTGCTCTGATATAAAATTCCAAAATATTTATTTTTAAAATGATTGCAACAACCTATTGTACAATTTGTATTCCTTTTAGCAAAACATTTATTATTTTCAAATCCGCAGACATTTCTATTTACTACTTTTTCATCTAAATAATTACATATTTCATCATATACAAATTCACATTTCTTTTTATAATCATTACATAAAAACACACCTATAGCTGTTATTATATTTAATTCGTAATCTGATTTACCTCTAATTATATTTGCTATAATAGTCCTATCTTCTGTTATCCCTATATTTATTTCATTTTTCTTGACTATTTTCTTAATTTTTTTTATTGTTTGCATTATATAATCCGCTTCCGATAATTCAAGATGTTTTTCCGAAAAGTCAAATTTAAAAAATAATTTATTTGTGTTTGAAAATTTCATTTTGCTAAACTGTTTATAATTATAATAATTATTATCTATTTTATATTCTAAATTGCTCTTATTATAGTTTACTATAATAGTATATTTATAAAAAAGAATAGTATGATTACCATATTTTATATATTCTTCATTATCTAATGACATACAATTCACACTCCAACTATTTACTAAATTATTATATCACAATATTGCATAATTATAAAAAATATATAATTTATAATAAAAAATAAATATAAAAGTAATTGTAAAAATAACTATTTTAATATATACTATGCATGAACATAAAACATGTTAAAAATGTGCATAGAGAGGATGAAGAAATGCATTATTGTGGAACAGATATAATAGAAGTAGAAAGAGTAAAACAAGCAATACAGAATACAAAAGGGTTTAAAGAAAAAGTATATACAAAAAATGAAATTGAAGAGGCAAAAAATAAAGGAGAAAAATTACTATATGAATATTTTGCAGGAAGATTTGCAGCAAAAGAAGCTATATATAAAGCATTATCTAAGATAAAAGACAGTTTGAATTTGTTTGAAATCGAAGTTAGAAATGATAAAAACAATAAAAACAGACCATATGTTATCATGTATGATGATGATATTAATCATTTAATAAAAACAGGAAAAATGAAAATAGATGTAAGCATTTCTCACATTAAAGAGTATGCAACAGCAACAGCAATAATAGAATATAATAATGACTAAAACCCGCATAAATTGTGGGTTTTTACTTGCTTTTTTTTGTTTGACAAACAACACATCGTATGAGATAATAATTCTATTAGAAAAATCAATCTTAGGAGGAATAACCATGAAGGAAGAAAAAGAAAAGTTTTATATAACAACAGCGATAGCCTATGCTTCAGTAAAACCTCATATAGGAAATACATATGAGGCCATTTTTGCTGATGCGGTAGCAAGATATAAAAGAATGCAAGGATTTGACGTGTATTTTATGACTGGAACAGATGAGCATGGGCAAAAAGTAGAAGAGCTTGCTAAAGGATCAGGGAAAGAACCACAAGAATATGTAAACGATGTTGCAAATGAAATAAAAGGGATATGGGATTTGGTTGGAACTAGTTATGATAGGTTTATGAGAACAACTGAAATAAAACATAAAGAAACTGTAAATAAAATATTTAAAAAACTTTACGACCAAGGTGATATATATAAAGGATTCTATGAGGGATGGTATTGTACTCCTTGTGAATCATTTTTTACAGAGTCTCAAGTTGAAGAAGGCAATTGTCCTGATTGTGGAAGATCATTAAAACAAGCAAAAGAGGAAGCATATTTTTTAAAGTTAAGTAAATATGCAGACAGACTAATAAAACATATTGAAGATAACCCAACATTTATAGAACCGGAAGCAAGAAAAAAAGAGATAATTAATAACTTTATCAAACCGGGTTTGCAAGATTTATGCGTATCAAGAACATCTTTTGCATGGGGCGTTCCAGTTGAATTTGATCCGGGGCATGTAGTTTATGTATGGATAGATGCGTTATCAAACTATATAACAGGATTAGGTTATGAATTAGATAAAAAAAGTGATAAATATGAAAAATATTGGCCAGCTGATTTACAAGTTATAGGAAAAGATATACTAAGGTTTCATATGATTTATTGGCCTATAATGTTAATGGCACTTGCTGAACCATTGCCAAAACATATATATGCTCATGGATGGCTATTATTTGCCGATGATAAAATGAGTAAATCTAAGGGTAATGTTATATATGCAGATGATTTAATAGAGTTGTTTGGAGTTGACGCTACACGCTTTTATGTATTAAACGAGATGCCATATGCTCAGGACGGAACAATAACATACGAAAATATTATATCAAAGTATAATTCAGAACTTGCAAACACTTTAGGTAATTTAGTAAATAGAACTGTTGCAATGAGCAATAAATACTTTGATGGAATTGTGGAAGATAAAAAAACTAGTGATTCATATGACGAAGAATTAATAGAGTGTGCAAATAAAGCTATTAATAATTTTAATGAAAAGATGAATGCATATAGAATACAAGAAGCAATACATGAAATATGGTCTTTAGTTAGAAGATGTAATAAGTATATTGACGAAACAACACCATGGATTTTAGCTAAAGATGAAAATAAAGATAGGCTAAAAACAGTGCTATATAACTTAATTGAAACTATTAGAATAATTGGAATTATGATAAGCCCAATTATGCCTACCACTGCGGATAAGATGTTTGAATATATAAACAGTGATAATTATAAAATGAAAGAATTAGCATTTGGTAAATATTTATCAGGAACCAAAGTTTCTACAGCGAAGCCATTGTTTGAAAGAATAGATGAAGTTAAAAAATTAGAAGAAATAAAAGAAAAAGTTGGAAGAGGGAAAGAAAAAGTGGAGGAAAACAAAGAAGAAACAAAAACAGAAGGATTAATTACGATTGATGAATTAGATAAAGTAAAATTAATTATTGGACAAATTAAAGAAGTTAAGAGGATAGAAGGTGCAGATAAACTATATTGCTTATCTGTTGATATGGGAAATGAAATAAGAACAATAGTATCTGGCTTAGTTAAATACTATACTGAAGAAGAACTTACAGATAAAAAGGTGGTAGTAGTTGCGAACTTAAAGCCAGCAAAACTTAGAGGAATAGAATCAAATGGAATGCTTCTTGCAGCTGGTGAGAAGAACAAAGTTAAATTGCTTACAATAGATGGAGATATTGAAGTTGGCTCAATTGTAAGCTAAAAAGACTGGAGAAGAAGATGAAGAATAAAATTATGAAAGAAATTCTAGATTGGGCAATGTGTATAATTATAGCCTATATAATATATGTAATTGTAAATTACTTCTTTGGCACAGTATCAGGAGTTAAACAATCATCAATGTTTCCAACTTCTAAAGAGGGAGATAAATTAATAATATCAAGAAGAGTTATTTCAAAAAAACCATTAGAAAGAGGTAATGTTGTAACTCTTGAATCACCCATATTTGGTCCTGATATGGAAAAAAAAGGAGACATTGCAGCATACCCTGAATATGAAGGGTTTAGTAAGTTTCTGTATAAGGTTATAGGTTTAGGTAAAAAAAGTTATGTAAAAAGAATAATAGCGCTCGAGGGGGAACATATATTTATTTCTGAAGAAGGAGAAGTATATATCAATGATGAGCTTTTAGAAGAAGCATACCTTCCAAAAAACTTAAAAACTCCAAGGAGCGGAGACTATTATGAAATGACAGTTCCAAAAGGTTGTGTGTTTGTAATGGGAGATAATAGAGAAAAAAGTGCTGATAGCAGAGCTTTTGGAGCAGTACCTGATTATAGAATAGAAGGAAATGTAATTGCAAGAATTTGGCCACTTAATAAAATAGGTAAATTAGGAGGATAAAATGTTTGAAAATATCATAGGTCATAAAGAACAAATTAATATTATAAAAAAAGATATAGAAGATGAAAGTATATCACATGCATATGCATTTATTGGACCTATTGGTGTTGGAAAAAAGTTATTAGCAGAGGAGTTTGCTAAAATAATATTAGATAATAGAAACCTTGAATCTTGTGTAGATTATACTTTTATAGAGAAAAAAGAAGGAAAGAGAGATATAATAGTAGAACAAGTAAGAAAAGGAATTGTAGAAGAATTATATGTTGCACCTGCATCACGGAAAATACAAGGTATATATAATAAATGATGCAGAGCACTTAAATGAAGAATCACAAAATGCTTTATTAAAAACATTAGAAGAACCACCGAAGCATACAGTTATAATTCTTATAGCAGAAAATATTCAAAGTTTTTTGCCTACTGTAGTATCTAGAGTTAAACAAATAGTATTCGAAAAATTAACAAAATTACAAATAAAGAATTATTTAGAGGGTTTGCAAAAAGAGTATTCCTATTCTGTGGAAATGGAAGGATATATTGACGGTTCTTTAAAAAAAGCGCTTTTATTAGAACAAGAAGAAAATAAAAATGAATTCCAGGAAATTATAAAACTTGTAAATTATATAGAAAAAGGTTATAAATTAAAAGCACTAAAACATATAGATAACATATCTATAAAAAACAATTATAAATTAGATTATTTACAATATATTTTATACTTTAAAAAAATGTATAAAGGAGTAACAGAGGTAGAAAAAACAAAGAAGAGAATAAAATATAATGGAAATGAAGACATAGTAAAAACAATGTTAGTAATGAACTTATTAAAATAATGGAGGTGAAGCCAGTGAATAATAAAAATAAAGAAGATATAGTTTTAGGAGTAAGATTTCAAAGGACAGGGACGCTATACTACATGGATCCTTTACACTATGGGTTTAGAGTAGGAGATTTAATAGTAGCAAAGTCTAAAAGAGGCGTGGAAATTGGTAGGGTTCTAAGCATAAAGTCAAGGGATCAAATAGATAAGAATATTGAAGTTACCAAAATTATAAAACCTGCTACAAAAGCTGATGTTGAAAAACAAAAAGAACAGCAAAAAGATGCTGATATAGCAGTTAAAAAGTGTAAAAAAATAGTGCAAGAGCTGAAATTAAATATGAAGATTATACATGCAGAATATACCTTTGATGCTTGTAAGCTTATCATTTATTTTGTATCAGATGATAGAGTGGATTTTAGAGAACTTGTTAAAAAACTAGCTTTAGAATACAAAACAAGGATCGAGTTAAGACAAGTAGGTCCAAGGGATGAAATAAAACTGTATCCTAATCTTGGGATGTGCGGTAGAGAAGTTTGCTGTAGAACTCATTTAGAAGACTTTGATACAGTTACAATTAAAATGGCAAAAGAACAAGGGGTTCAAATAAACATGCAGAAGATATCAGGTGCTTGTGGAAAACTAATGTGCTGCTTTAAATATGAAGAAGAAGTATATAAGGAAAACATGAAAGGACTTCCTAAAGTTGGTTCTGCAGTTAAATATAAAGATGAAGACGCAAAAGTAATAGGACTAGATGTTCTTAATAAAAAGGTTAGATTAAGAGTAGGGAAAAAAGACGAAGAGCGCTATGAAACTGTAGAAGCAGAAGAAGTAAAAAAGCTTACTAAACCAAAAGTGAAAGGTGGTGAATAATTATGGCATATGTAATTGATAAAAATTGTATATCATGTGGAGCATGTGCAAGTGAATGTCCAGTTGATGCTATTAGTAGTGGAGATGAAATATATGTAATTGATCCAGATGCATGTATATCGTGTGGAGCATGTGCAGCTATTTGCCCAGTTGAAGCGATATCAGAATAATATAAGTTTGAATAAATATAGAAACATTGATGTTATAATTTAATTATAATTTTAATGTTTTTTATTTACGAATTTGGAACTGTGATAAATAGTTGATTCATCTAGAAAAGTCACAGTAGACACTACTATTTGTACTTTATTATATTGATGATAAAGTTTTTTATTTAATTCTTACTCAAAAGTTTCTAAAGAAGCGTTAAACAATTTTAAAAATGTAAAGCAACAATAAATTTATGTCAATGTAAAAGAAAACTACCTTTAAATATTTAAAGGTAGTTTAATATTAATTATATAAAATTATTTTTTTCTAGGA
>CAYXLQ010000062.1:1649-6244 GCA_964465775.1 uncultured Clostridiaceae bacterium | reverse complement strand
TCTCTTACATCTTGCATTAGGTTTTACAACTTGCATTTACTTTTTCACTTGACCTAAAACATAAAAAACATTAATGTAAGATAAAAACATATAGAATTGTATGCTTTTATGATAATATATATTATAAAAGAGGGGTTGAAAATGATGGAGATAAAAAAACAAATAAGTGAGTATATACCATATAATGATCAAGAAAAGAAAGATAAACAATTGATTCTAAAATTTATAGATAAGTTTGATAATGTATTAACAAGGGAGAATATATTTGGACATTTTTCTAGTTCTGCATTTGTAGTTAATGAGGATAAAACTAAAGTATTAATGATATACCATAAAATATATGATTCATGGGCTTGGCCTGGAGGACATGCAGATGGTGAAAGTGATTTTTTAGGAGTTGCAATAAGAGAAGTTATGGAAGAAACGGGAATAAAAAATGTTGAACCATTATATAAAGATATATATTCATTAGAAGTACTGTCAGTAAATGGGCACATTAAGAGAGAAGAATATATATCAACACATTTTCACATTAATACCACATTTTTACTTGAAGCAAATGAAACAGAAAAATTAGTAATAAAAGAAGATGAAAATTCAGGAGTAAAATGGGTAGATATAGATGAAATGGTGTCAATGTCAACAGAACCAAATATGAAAATAATATATCAAAAAATTATTGATAAGATAAATAATAAATAAATTATACTTTTAATACAGTTTAAATATTAGCTTATACAAACTAATATTTAAGCTGTATTATTGTATATAACTAGTCGCAACTTGACATAAAACCCTAAAAGAGATATAATAGTATTATATATATTTTAAGATATTTACTATAAATAGTTAAATTGGAAAATCTATTACACTGTTCTTTTTGAATATTGTAATTTAATATATAAAAAATAAAAATTGGCTTAAGCTAAAAAAGGAGAGTATAATACTATGAAAAAAACAATTATGATTATGGTTATGTCCTTGGTGCTTATTATGGCAACGGTTTTTGCGAGTGCAATGTATTTTTCACAAGAATTTGAAGATCTAAAAATTGAACATTGGGCATTCGGTCCGATTCAAGAAATGTTATACAAACGTGACCTTGTGATTGACAGCAATGAATTCAGACCCGATGACTACATCACATATGGTGAACTAAGTCAGTTCGTCGGTTGTGATACTTCGGGACATGATGCTAACGGGGAAGTTTTACGTGGATATGCAGCATATGCTATATATACACAGCATAATATGATGGATTTTAATGCGGAAAATAACGATGTTATGAAAGATGGAAGGATGTACGAACCTGCAACAAGAGCTGAAGTGGCTCAAATGCTAGTAAGAATAATTCCTGAAAAATAAAACTCTCAATCCCGCTAAGGTATTTCTTAGTGGGATTTTTCTACGCCTAATATTATTCTAATGTTATATCGGTATTGTAATATTTAATTTAACACTATATAATAAAAGAAAAGTAGGGAGGAAAAATGAAACTAGAAGGAAAGATTACAAATATAATATATAAA
The DNA here is from genome assembly GCA_964465775.1 of uncultured Clostridiaceae bacterium. GTDB lineage: Bacteria > Bacillota > Clostridia > TANB77 > CAG-465 > CALXJE01. The sequence goes on along the minus strand of CAYXLQ010000062.1, from coordinate 4,715 downwards.
AATGAAAGCAACGGATATACTGTAATGTTAGTCGATACAGAAGAGGATTATATAACAGCAGTAGGAGAAACTGCTGGCGTAGAAGAAGGGGATACAGTAGAGCTTGAAGGAGAATTGATTTATCATAAAACATATGGAGAACAATTAGCTTTTAACAAGATAAATAAAGTGCTTCCAAAAGACACAGATGCCTTAATTAAATATATAGCAAATTCTGATATAAAAGGAGTTGGAATAAAAACAGCAGAAAAGATGGTTGATGCTTTTGGAGATAATGTTATAGAAGTAGTAAAAAATGAACCATATAAACTAACACAGATTAAAGGGATAAATGAAGAAAAAGCATTTGCAATAAGTGAATATATAAATGATGAATGGGAAAGATGGAATTGTGTAAGTTTTCTTTCTAAATATGGTGTACCAATTACAATGGCAAGCAGAGTATATGATAGTCTAGGAATAGGAGCAATAGATATTATAAAAGAAAACCCATATGCTCTTCTGGATTTTGTTAGTACTCTTAATTTTAAAGTAGTGGATGAGTTAGGTAAAAATCTAAACATTGAGTATAACAATCAAGATAGAGTTAAGGCGGGAATATTATATGCACTTCATGAAATAATGGGAATGGGGCATACTTGTATACAAGACCATATACTACTTGATTATGCAAGCAAACTACTTGAAATTTCAAATGAAGATATTTCAAATGGATTAATATCACTTTCTATGCAGGATAAAATCATATTAGAAAAAAGAGAAGAAGAAGAATTTGTATATAGAAAAAGTGTATATAAGGCTGAAAACAATATAGCAGAATATATAATGTTAAAGAATAAACAAGCTGCATATAAAGCTTCATATAAAAAAGAAATAGAATATGCGAGTCAGAAGCAAAGTTTGGTGCTTTCACAAACTCAAGAAGAAGCAATCAGAACATGTCTTAACAATCCTATTTCAGTTATAACTGGAGGCCCAGGAACAGGGAAAACAACGATTATTAGATGCATAATAGATATATTAGAAAAGGAAAACAAATCATACGTTTTATGTGCTCCAACAGGGAGAGCGGCAAAGAGGATTACAGAGACAACAGGTGAAGAGGCAAAAACTTTACATAGACTTTTAGAAATAACGAAGATAGAAGATAGGGATATTGATAGATTAATAGATTTTGCAACAGTTATATTAGAACAAGACGTTATTATTGTGGATGAAGTATCAATGGTAGATACTATATTAATGAACAATCTTGTAAAAGCATTAAAACCTGAGACTAAATTAATATTAGTTGGAGATGCATATCAACTTCCTTCTGTAGGACCAGGAAGTGTGCTTAAAGATATTATTGATTCAGATGTTATAAATGTTGTGGAATTAAATGAAATATATAGGCAAAGTGCAACAAGTGAAATTATACTAAATGCACACAAAGTAAAAAAGGGCGAATATATTGAATTCAAAAAAAGTGATACTGATCTGTTTTTTGTTGAAGCAAACAGCCTTGAAGAAACAAAAGAAAAACTAGAGTCATTACTTTCACATAGGTTAGAAGGCTTTCAAAACTTAAATGTAATAGAAGATGTTCAAGTGATAACGCCTATAAAGAAAACAGACATTGGAACATTCGAACTTAACAGAACAATTCAAAAAATATTAAATCCTCAAGTTAATAATAAAAATGTTAGAAAAGTAGGAGATAAGATATTTCAAGAAGGCGACAAGGTAATGCAGACTAAAAATAACTATGACATATCTTATGATGTTGATGGAACAAGAATGACAGGAGTATATAATGGAGATATTGGAACAATAAAAAAAATAGACAATATAAATAAAATAATAATTGTAAGGTTTGATGATGGAAAAGAAGTTGAATATGAATTTGAAATGTTAGAACAACTAGATCACGCATATGCAATAACGGTACATAAGAGTCAAGGAAGCGAATTTAAAGCAGTTATAATTCCGCTATATATATGTTATGAAAAACTGTTTAATCGTAATTTAATATATACAGCAATGACAAGAGCAAAGGACTTACTTATATTTGTAGGGAATAAAAGAGCTATCAATTATATGATAGATAATACGTATGAAAACATAAGAAGGACAGGCTTAAAAAGAAGATTGTTAGAAAAAGTATAACAAAAATAAATTATATGATATAATATGAATGTAACCATAATATTTAAAATAGAGGTGTTTTATGAAAGAATTAATAGCAAGTATAGAAGAATATATTAGAAAGCCATATACTGACTATGCAATAATGATAAATGGAGAATGGGGAAGTGGTAAGACCCATTTCTGGAATAATAAGTTAAGGCAAAGAATAGAAATAATTAAAAATAAAGCAGATAAGACTTATAAAACCATATACATTTCACTATATGGAATTAATAGTATAGAGGAAATTAGTAAAAAAATTTTTCTAGAAACAAATCCTGTTATAACTAAAACACTTAAAAAATTTGCTGAAAATGTAGAAGGAAATGTTATACCTGAATATGTCAAAACAGGACTGGATATAGCAAACTTATATGGAACTATGCAAATGGATGGTGGGAAAATAGACTTTGCTAAAATGTTTGCAACTGATGATAAAGTACTTTGCTTTGATGACTTAGAAAGAGCTAATATAGATATTATAGATATTCTTGGATATATTAATAATTTTGTTGAACATGATGGAATAAAAACTATACTGATATGTAATGAAAAAGAACTTGCTACAAAATTTAAAAATAGTAATATAGAAATAAAAACTTTAATAGCAACACTTATGCTAGAAAAAGAATCAAAAGATAATAAAACAAAAATAGTTGATACTATAGAAGAACCGATTGCAAATAAATTAGAAGAAAAAGTTGAGAGTATTTTTGATAGGGCAAACGCTTATGAAAGAATAAAAGAAAAACTAGTTGGAGAATGTTTCGAGTATGTCCCAGAATATTCATATATATTAAGTGGAATGATAATGCGTTATGATTACAACTTAGAATATGAAAGATTTCTAAAAAAAGAAATGGGAACAATAATAAACATATTTAATAAAACAAATAC
>CAYXLQ010000062.1:0-1549 GCA_964465775.1 uncultured Clostridiaceae bacterium | reverse complement strand
GTATATCAAAAAATACTAGACGGCAGTTATTGGAAAATGGCAGATATAGATTTTGAAATTACTGCGATTAGAGTACTAGAAGATATAAAAGAAGGCAATATACCGAGTTATGAATATACTAAGCTTTTTGCAATATATAAAGAATTATGCGATCTAAAACTTATAGACGCAATGACACCGGAAGACTTATCTATGAGGTTTTTACTTGGATTTAAAATTGCACTTACTAAAGAAAAAGAACAAGTAATGTATTATGAAGAAAAGTATGATGGACTAGATAGTACTGATGATATAATAAGAATATTTGCAGAAGAGTGTAGAGCAATAAGGCTGCAGTATACAGAAGATTTAGAAAAAGAAGCAGTTCATGAGTTGTTTAGAACACTAGTTGACGATGTAGATATGTTTTATAAAAATATAGTAGGGAAATATAAAAATGTCTCTGTATTTGAAAAATATGAAATGGATCTTTTGTATGATAAACTATCTCAAATTTCAAATTATGATTTGCATAATTTTCTTAGTATAATCGAAACAAGATATATGGAAAATAAAGATTTGTTAAAGTTTGATAAAAAAAATCTTAAAAAGCTTTCTAAAGTAATTGAAACAAAGGGTAAGAATTTACCTGTAACAATAAAAACAGCATTACTAAACAAATTAAAAGATAATATAGATGTATTATGTGGAGTAGATAAAACCAAAGTAAATGTAATAAAGGAAAAAACATCCCCAGTAAAAGCTAAAAAAAAGATTACTATTACTAACAAAAAAACAAAAGAAAAAGAGGCAGTCAAAAAAACTGAAACCAAAAAGAAAAATGCTTAATAGTATATATAATAACAAGGCAAAGAATATGATGTTCTTTGCTTTTGTTAGTATAAAAAGTAAAAAAAAACCAATAATACAAATATAAAAGTATTTGTTTGGAGGTTAATAATGAAAGCTACAGGAATAATTAGAAGAATAGATAACTTAGGTAGAATAGTTCTTCCTAAAGAAACTAGAAAAAGTTTAAAAATTAAAGAAGGAGACATGTTAGAAATATATGTACAAGATTCAGGAGCTATAATGTTAGAAAAATATGAACCTATGGATAATTTAAGTAAAATAGCAGACGATTATACTGAGGTTCTGTCTACAGTTACAGGATTAGCCGTGTGTATCACCAATTATAATTATATTGTATCAATATCAGGTGCCAGTAAAAAAGATTATTATAAAAAGGAATTAAGTCAAGAAGTATTGACAATATTAGACAATAGAAGTATATGGAATACTAAGAATAAGCAAGCGATTAATATTATTAAAGGTGATGACAAAAACAAGTATAAAACACAAGTAATTGTTCCAATTATAGATAATGGAGATATAATAGGAGGAGTTATTGCATTTTCAACGGAGCCACAAAGATTATTAACAGAGCTAGAAATAAGATTAATACAAACAGTTGCAATATTACTCAATAAACAGTTATAGTAGAAATCTATTAATACAAAACAATATATAAACAAGTAATCAGAAATGATTACTTGTTGTTTTTAATGAT
>CAYXLQ010000061.1:0-6327 GCA_964465775.1 uncultured Clostridiaceae bacterium | reverse complement strand
TTAAATTATAACCATAGAATCAAATATAAAATACGATTATAAATACAGGCTCATATTTTTCGCAAACGGAAGTGTCAAACGAGCCAGTTTAAGGCAGTTTACTAATCCTAGAAGGTTTGGTAGACTGTTATTTTTTTATCTATATGAACATGGAATGTTCTCTTTGAGGAAAGGGATCATTTTTTATGCTTAAATTTGAAATAAAAGAAGAAAATATGCCTAAAGCAGAGACATTATATATTATACAAGACTAAACATATACAGCTACAAACAGTAAGGTAAAAGTTATTTTAAAAACTAATCTATAATTTATATCACCAATAATTTATATAAATATATATCCATTTAGTTTTGTAAAGAAGAATGAGTTTTTGATTCTTAAGTTAGAAACAAGTGAGCTGAATTTAAACTTTGTCATAATTTGCTAATATTTTCATTAAAAAGTGAAAAAATTTTAAAAATATGATAAAATAATTCTAAAGAGTAGGAGGTATGTTATATATGTGGTTTTATTTGGGTATAGTAATTATTATTTTGATTTTGATTTATATATTGGTTATATTTAATAGTCTAGTAAGACTAAAGAATATGGTGAATGAAGCATTTGCTACTATGGATGTCTACTTAAAAAAAAGATGGGATTTAATTCCTAACTTAGTTGAAACAGTTAAAGGATATGCTAAACACGAAAAGGATACTTTAGAAAGTGTTATCAAATTAAGAAATGGTGTTTATGAAAATATGAATCAGAATGATAAGATAGATCAGAATGAGTTGTTATCATCTAAAATTTCAAGGTTAATGTTATTTGCAGAAAGATATCCAGATTTAAAAGCTAATAAGAATTTTTTAGATTTAAGTTATCAATTAACTAAAGTTGAAGATGAAATTGCAAATTCAAGAAAATATTATAATGCAGTTGTAAAAAAATTAAATATAAAAATAGGGATGGTTCCAAGTAATATAGTAGCAAATATGTTTAATTTTAAACCTTCGAAAATGTTTGAAGCTAATATTAATGAGAGGGATAATGTCAAGGTGGAGTTATAATGAAAGTATTAAAGATGTTGTTATTTAGTTTAGTACTCTTCGCTTTTCTAATAATTATGATAAATAGTGTAGAAGCAACAGAATATGTTAGTGATTATTATTCGACAAGTGAACAAGATGTATCTTTTTCAGCAGGCGAATTTAGTTTTTATTCTGTTAATTACAGGAATTTTTCATCAGAAAATAGTTTTGGCTTAACAGGAATAGTAATAAATACTAATAACATACCAATGAATTTTAAAGCAACAGCGTATTTTTATGATTATAATAAAGAATTAATTGGAACAACAGAATCAAATCAATATGTACCAGCAAATGAACAAAACTCATATAGCCATATGAAAAATACTAGTTCATTAAATGCAAATCGTTCTGTCAATGAAATAGGATATTATAAGATAAAAATAGAAACAAATCCAAGCAATTTACTAAACAATAATATTAATAACACAAAAACTTATGGTAACGGTGAATATGCTTTAACTAAATATAATATTGATGTTAAAGTGAACGAAAATAACACTTTCAATATAGTTGAAAATATAACAGCATATTTTAATATCAATAAGCATGGAATATTTAGAAAAATACCATTAAGAAACGAAGTAACAAGATTAGATGGAACGAAATCAAATAATCGCGTGAAAATAAGTGATATAAGAGTTAACGAGCAATCTTCTGTATATTATGAGTCTGGTTATAGTGTTATTAAAATCGGGGATCCTAATAGTACCTTTAAGGGGAGCAAAGATTATACAATAAACTATTTGTATAATATCGGAAAAGATACAGGTAAAGGGTATGATGAATTTTATTTTAATTTAATTGGTAATGAATGGGATACGACAATTAGCGGAATTACTTTTACTATTACAATGCCAAAAGAGTTTGATAAAAGCAAACTAGGATTTTCATCAGGAACTAAAGGATCAACTAATAGTAATAATATAAGTTATAGTGTAAATGGTAATGTTATAACTGGATATTATAATGGTACATTAAGTATAGGAGAAGGATTAACTATTAGATTAGAATTACCAGAGGAATATTTTACAGGTGCGAGCAATAACTTTGACTTTATGATGTTAGTAACAATATTTGTGCCAATAATATTTGCTATAATTTGTTTTCTATTATGGAAGAAATATGGGAAAGATGATGTTGTAGTAGAAACAGTTGAATTTTATCCACCAGAAGGCTTTAATAGTGCAGAAGTAGGCTTTTTGTATAAAGGACAAGTAGAAGATAAAGATGTCATTTCTTTATTAATATACTTGGCTAATAAAGGATATATAAAAATACTAGAAACAGAAGGGAAATCATTATTCTCTAAAATTAAGGGATTTAAAATAGTTAAACTTAAAGAATATGATGGTGATAACATTAACGAAAAACTATTTTTAAAAGGTTTATTTAAAGGTAAAATATCAGTAGACCCATCATTTTCATCGTTTAAAGAAATGATTTCGATAATGGAAAATCCTGAAGTTTATGCGGAAAAAATAGCCAATACACCAATAATAGAAAAAGAAGAAGTAACATTAACAGACTTACAATATAATTTCCCACCTACACTTGAGAACATAAAGAATAATATAAATAATAAAAAAAACAAAGAAAAAATATTTGAAAAGACATCACTAGGAAAAGGATTTATTGTAGTTATAATGGTGTTAATAACCTTTTTATTAATCACAGTTAAACCTTTAATTGAATATGGAGAACCTGGAATGTTGATGTTTTCACTTATATTTCCAGGGTTTGGATTTACTATAATGTTAGCTGCTTTAGTAGGAGTGATAAAAGTTCCAAAGTTTTTTGCTATTCTGTGGGGCAGTGTATTTGGTGGTATGCCATGGGTATTCACGACATTACCTGCTTTGTTAGTTGAGCCAATATATTTATTCAATTATATTTCAGGAATAATATGTGTTGCTATTATGCTATTTTTATTAAAGGTTATGCCTAAAAGAACGCCTTATGGAAAAGAAATGTTAGGAAAGCTTAAAGGATTTAAAAATTTTTTAGAAACAGCAGAAAAAGAAAATTTGGAAGCAATGGTTATGCAAGAACCAGAATATTTTTATAATATATTACCATATACTTATGTATTAGGTGTATCAGATAAATGGATTGAAAAATTTGAAACAATATCAATGAGTTCACCAGCTTGGTATGATAGTCCAAATACATTTGATATAGTAGCATTTGGAGGATTTATGAATACTACAATGAGGTCAGCTACTAATGCAGTGTCTTCTAGTCCATCAAGTAGTAGTGGTGGTTCAGGAGGAGGGTCTTCAGGCGGAGGTTCTGGTGGCGGAGGTGGAGGATCTTGGTAAAAAAATTGGAGCTTATAAAACAGAATTTTTTTACAAAATAGGAAATGGTACTAGTGCAATTATTGGAAGATTGATTTTTGAAGGAGTTTGTAGCCAGATATTTATCATAGGAGCAAGGGGTTACTGAAAAAGTTTAGGTTTAACGTTAATTGGAAAACAGTTATAAAACAATAAATACATGTACACAAGAATTAACGTAAATAATATAATAAGTACTGGAACTATTTAATATTAAAAAGTAATATTAATAGAGGAAAGATAAATGAATAAATTTGATGAATTTTATAATAAGCTGTATTATGTAAAACTTACATTTTATTTGTTTAAAAGCTCAAACCATGGTATAATCTAGGAAAAGACAAGGAAATATAAAAATAATTTTATTATATGGAGGTTTTTATATGCAAAAAAATATCTATATTGTACGGCATGGAATTAGTGAGGGTAACTTAAGGAAATTTGTTGATGGAAGCTATGTAATAGATAGTAATATAAAACTAGCAAAAGAAGGCGTGGAAGATGTTAAGAAGGCAGGACAGTTTTTATCAAAAAAAAGCTTAGATAAAGCAGCAATGTGGGTGAGTCCATTTTTAAGAACCCGGCAAACAGCAAAAATAATCCTGGATGAACTTGAAAAACAAGGAATCACTGATATTAAGTATAAGGAAGATCCTAACTTAGTAGAACAAGACTTTGGAGATTTTGACCTTCAATTTTACGATAAGTGGAAAAATATTTCACCACATTCATGGATGGTAAATCAAGCAAAGTATATGGACCCTGGAGGAAGGTTTTATTCAAGAATAGAAGGCGGAGAAGCACCAATTGATACCTATAACAGAATGGCGATGTTTGTTATTACTAGGCTAGAAAGAACAAATTATAAAAACAATATAATTGTAACGCATGCAGTGGCATCTAAATTATTAGCATCATTCTTGCTTGAAGAGAAAGTTGAAAAATACTATACAGAGAGTTGTCCAATTAATGCATCAATCAGAAAAATAAGCGTTCAAGATAGAGTTTATTCAGATGAAGGATTCGTTTTTATTCCTTAATATTTATTTAGTGTTATCTTTTATTACTAGCATTCGTTATATTGTATAGTTATTGTGACAGATTTTGCAATAAATAGTAATAAATAGTATAATAAAAAAAGTAGTTAGAGGTGATAAAAGTGAAATTTCTTAAAAAGATTATAACAACAATCATTGTGGTTTGTATAATAATAGCATCTGTAATAACATACAAGGGATACGGTATATATGAAAAAGCTATTACTGAAAATCCTTTAGAAGAAAAAATAACTGAAATAAAAGAGATTGAAGATTATACCGAATTTAAAGACCTTCCGGCTGATTATAAAAATGCAGTAATTGATGTGGAAGATCAAGCTTTTTATAAACATTTTGGTATAAGCTTTAAATCCATTGCAAGAGCATTTGTTAATAATATTAAAGCTGCTAAAATAGTCGAAGGTGGAAGCACTATAACTCAACAATTATCTAAAAACCTATATTTTACACAAAAACAGGAAATCTTACGAAAAGTAGCAGAAATGTTTGTTGCATTTGATATAGAAAAAAAATACTCAAAAGAAGATATATTAGAATTCTATGTTAATACTAGTTATTTTGGTGATGGATATACTGGTATTGGACAGGCGTGTAAAGGATATTTAGATAAACAACCATCTGAAATGACACTTTTAGACTCAACACTTATGGCGGGAATTCCAAATGCTCCTAGCGCATATGCTCCTACTGTAAATCCTGAATTAGCAACAAAAAGACAAATTATAGTTATAAAAAGGATGCTTGATAAAGAAGATTTATCAAAGGAAGAGGCAGATAAGTTGATAAAACAACTTACAAAATAAAATATTAATATATTAGGAGGAAACATTATGAAAGAAATAGCACGTTATATTGCGGAAATTAGAGGAGAAAAACTTGGTGATATTGGTAAAGTTATTGAAGAAGGACGGACAAGCGGGAACATACTATACTATGTAACAGAAGCAAATGCTGAATATTATCTTGAAGGCAGGGAGAACACAGATATAAGTGAGTCAGAGTTTATGCTTAAATATACTCCTAAATTTGGAAAATATGAAATAGAAGACTTTGTTGGAAGGGAGTTACTAAAATCCTTGCTTATTGGAGGAAATATTTCAAACATATTCTATATGAATATTTGCTGTGATGATAGTCCGTACAATGTTGTGAAAATCTCACAAGACAGGTTACAAAAAGAATTAAACAAACTATTTACGGTAGTAAAAACTGAAAAAAACAAGATTTTCTTAAAATTCAAATGGAAACCGTTTGCAGAACTTGATAAGTAAAATATAATAGACCACTGGTAATTTACCAGTGGTCTAAATATTATCCAAACAAATGTCTTGCTACATGAATGCCACTTGCACTTGCGTGGGATAACGAATGCGTTACACCTGAGCAATCGCCTATAACATAAAGATTCTTAACAGGAGTTTCAAGGTTATTATTAACTTCAACTTCAGAATTATAAAACTTTACTTCTACACCATATAAAAGTGTACTATCGTTTGCAGTACCAGGAGCAATTTTATCCAAAGCATAAATTGTTTCTATAATATTATCTAGATGCCTTTTGGGAAGGACTAAACTAAGATCACCTGGAGCTGCAGCTGTGAGAGTAGGAGTAGTAAAACATTTTTGCATTCTTTTTGGAGTGCTTCTTCGTCCTTTGATTAAATCTCCAAATTGCTGTACAAGTAATCCCCCACCGAGTAAGTTTGAGAATTTTGCAATTGATTCACCATACTCATTACTATCTTCAAAGGGTTCAGTAAATTGATTAGAAACTAAAAGAGCAAAGTTAGTATTTAAAGTGTATTTATTAGGATCACTATAACTATGACCATTAGCAGTTACAATTCCATGTGTATTTT
>CAYXLQ010000060.1:0-6395 GCA_964465775.1 uncultured Clostridiaceae bacterium | reverse complement strand
TTATGTTTCCATTACGATTGCTTGGCTTTACTTACTCTTTATTTTTCAATGTGCTGTGCTCCACTAACTGTGAGCAAAATAGATTTTAACATAAGGGTTTTGCTTTGTCAATGAAATTCGACTTTTATTTTTGTTTTTTTTGTTTTTATTTTTTCATCGATTTTATTATGTTTACCATTCCCTTTGTAAGTATAAAAAACGTGGTTTTAGTTTGTTACTTACCACATTTTAATTATACTATTTATTTTTGCATTTGTCTATGCTTTTTTAGTATTTTGTTTGATTTTTTCAAATTTATTGTTTTATATAAATTTTCTCTACTTTTAAATATCTTACACTAATCTAAATCACATATTGTTTTGCCTAAACACCTCATAAGAAACCATTGCTAAACTCGCAGATGCATTTAAAGAGTTTATCTTCCCTTTCATTGGAATTTTTAAAACAACGTCGCAATTTTCTTTTACTAATCTAGACACTCCATTTCCTTCATTTCCAATTACAATTCCAACTGCTCCTTTTAAATCATAATTATAAATTTCAGTTTCTCCATCCATATCAAGTGCATATATCCACAATCCATTTTCTTTTAATTTTTTGATTGTTTCTGTTATATTAGCAACTCTTGCAACCCTCATATAACTACAAGCACCTGCAGCTACCTTTTCAACTGTATCATTAATTGCTGCCGCATTTCTTTTGGCAATTATCACTCCATGGGCTCCCATACACTCACAAGTTCTGATAATCGCACCTAAATTCTGCGGATCTTCTATTTTGTCTAATATAACTATAAATGGAGCTTCCTTTCTTTTTTCTGCATACTCTATTATATCTTCTACTTCATAATATTTATATTCTGTATATGACGCTACTATTCCTTGATGAGCTTCATTACCAGTAAGCTTATCGAGTTTATATTTATCACTATCAACTACTATTACCCTTTTATCAAGAGCGTCCTTTTTAATATCATATAAATCTTTTATTCCTTTTTGAATATATATTTTATTGATTGTCTTTTCTGAAGCTATTAATTCTTTAATTGGATTTCTACCATATATAATTGGCATTTTCAATTCTCCTTTCTATTTGATATATTATATGATATAACAATAATGTATTTTATAAAATGTTTTTATAGGAGTTGTTAATATGTTCCTACATATGTTCTTTTCAATTGTTCTTGAACTATTTATTTTGTACATTGTTTTTAAGCTTTTGCTAAATCTTACAGGATGTTTTATAAAAATAATATTTGCATTCTTTGTTATTGTTATTATCATTTATTTAATTTGTGGCTTTTTAAGTTTTTTCTATTGATTTAATCTAGTATCTAGAATTCTAGATACTAGATTTTTTATTCATCAATTTTAAGAGCTGTCATGAAGGCATCTTGTGGTAATTCAACATTACCTACTTGCCTCATTTTCTTTTTCCCTTCTTTTTGTTTTTCCAATAATTTCTTCTTTCTAGAAATATCTCCTCCATAACATTTTGCAAGAACATCTTTTCTTAATGCCCTTACTGTTTCTCTTGCAACAACCTTCCCTCCTATTGCTGCTTGAATAGGTATTTCAAACAAATGCCTTGGTATAACATTTTTAAGCTTCTCTGCTATTTTTCTTCCTCTAGTTTCAGCATTTGATCTATGTACTATAAAAGAAAGCGCATCTACTATATCGCCATTTAATAATATATCTAGTTTTACAAGATTGGATTTTTCATAATGTGATATTTCATAATCAAAAGATGCATATCCTTTAGAACGTGATTTTAGACTATTAAAAAAATCATATATGATTTCATTAAGAGGAATTTCATATTCTAAAGTAACCCTATTATCATCTATATACTTCATATTAATAAATTTCCCTCTACGTTCTTGCGAAAACTCCATAACATTTCCTACATATTCTTTAGGAACAATTATATCTGCTTTTGCTATAGGCTCTTCCATATAACTTATCTCTTGAGTACTAGGCATATCTGCAGGATTATATAATTCTAATATTTCACCGTCAGTTTTATACATTTTATAAATTACGCTTGGTGCTGTGGTTATAATGCTAATATCATACTCTCTCTCTATTCTTTCCTGAACAATTTCCATATGTAATAAGCCTAAAAAACCGCATCTAAAGCCATGTCCTAGCGCAGCTGATGACTCTAGCTCATAATTTAATGCTGCATCATTTAATTTCAATTTCATTAAAGCTTCTTTTAATTCTTCATAATCACTACCATCCGCTGGGAATACTCCCGCATATACCATTGATTTTACTTCTTTATATCCTTCCAATGGCTCACTAGCAGGGTTTTTCTTTTGCGTTATAGTATCTCCAACTCTAATATCTGATACCTTCTTTATACTTGCTGCTATATATCCTACTTCACCAGCTTCTAAACTTTTGGCTTCTGTATAACCTCCAACTTTAAAATATCCTATTTCAACAACTTCATACACTACTCCATTTGACATTGTAAGTATCTCATCGCCTTTTGATATTCTCCCATCCATAACTCTAATATGAGCAACTGCTCCTTTGTAGTTGTCGTAGACAGAATCAAATATAAGTGCTTTGGTTGGAGCATTAATGTCCCCTTTTGGAGCAGGAACCTTGTTTACTATTTCTTCAAGAACCTCTTCCATATTTATACCACTTTTTGCAGATACACATGGGGCATCCATAGCTTCAATACCGATAATGTTTTCTATTTCTTCTTTAACTTCATCTGGTCTTGCAGCAGGTAAATCTATTTTATTCAATACCGGTATTATTTCTAAATTGTTTTCAAGTGCTAAATAAACATTTGCAAGTGTCTGAGCTTCAACTCCTTGAGCACTATCTACAACTAATATAGCTCCTTCGCATGCTGCCAAGCTTCTTGATACTTCGTAGTTAAAATCTACGTGACCAGGAGTATCAATTAAATTTAATATATATTCCTTATTGTCTTTTGCTACATATTTCATTCTTACTGCCTGAGATTTTATTGTAATTCCTCTTTCACGCTCTATATCCATGTTATCAAGCATTTGCGTTTTCAAATCCCTAGTTTCGATTGCTCCTGTCATTTGAATAAGCCTATCTGCAAGAGTTGATTTACCATGATCAATATGTGCTATTATACTAAAATTTCTTATATTTTCCTTATTTATCAATGTAATTCTTCCTTTCTAAATGTTCTTTTATTGTAGCATAACATAGTTAATAAGTAAATAATACTTATTTTATTTTAACATTTAACAGATATATTGGTAAGTTTCTGTTTTTTTGATATAATCATGCAAGGAGGTAAGCACCTTGGATATAAATAATGAAAAAAAATATTGTAAATTACTAGACTCAAATCTTTTATGGGAAATAGTTTTTATAGATAATAAATTTGTAATAATACAAAATGAAAATAAAACAATAAAAACATCTATTGATAAAATCACAATTATAAAAAAAGGTATTACTAAAAATACTCGTTCATTCCCTAGCTTTAATACCGAATTATATTCTAAAATAGATATACCAGAAATAATGTTAAGACACAAAACAGTAGATGAGTCCATATATGAACTCGAGAAATTTATTGATGCATGTATAATATCTGGGTTTGTTAGAATTAAGATTATACATGGTAAGAGTGGTGGCATCCTTAGGAAAGCTGTCCATGAATACTTGGCTAATTGCCCAATTATTAGTTCATATGAACTCGGAAGTTATTATGAAGGTGGTTTAGGTGTAACAATTGCCTATATTTCAAAAACATGATGTTTTTTATATAACATCTAATAAGTTGGTTGAAATATATTTATAATCATATTGTAGTATGATATAATTCATTTATTAATAAATTGTCCCGTAAGAGGTGAATATGATAAATAATAGAAATAAAACAAAACAAAATACAAAAAGAAGAAGGGTCAACGCAAATATAAACAGGAAGAGTCCAAAAAACTTAAAAATAATTATTCTTATACTTTTAATTATTGTTTTTATATACTCATCATATAAGTTGTTTTCATGGGTGTATGATAATCATAAATCAAATAGTCTGAAAAACGAATTAACTCAATATGTTAAACCTAAAAATGATAGCAATGAAAACAATATAAACAATAACAATAATATTAACAGTTTTTCTGTTGATTTTAATTCCTTAAAAGAAATAAACAAAAATATAATTGGGTGGATAACAGTTAATAACACTAAAATAAGTTACCCTGTTGTTCAATTTAAAAACAATAGTTATTATTTAAATAGAGATTTTAAGAATAATAAAAATAGTTCTGGTGCAATATTTTTAGATTATAAGAATGATATTAAAAATTTAAGTAAAAATACTGTTATATATGGGCATAATAGACTAGACGAGAGTATGTTTGGAAGTTTAAAAAACACATTAAATAAAAACTGGTACGAAAATAAAGAAAATAAAAAATTATATGTATATACCCCTGATTCAACTTTAGAATGGGAAGTATTTAGTATTTATAAAATTAAAAACGAAGCCTATTATATAACAACTTCCTTTACAAATGATTATTTTATTAAATTTATTGAAACCATCAAAAAAAGAAGTATATATGATTTTGGAGTAAATATAACCGTTAATGATAAAATATTAACATTATCAACTTGTTATGGATATAATGATTACCAAAGATTGGTATTACACGCAAAGCTAGTAAAATAAAATGTAGATTGTATTTTAAAAACTGTAGAAAAAGCAAATGAAATTATACTTTTTCTACAGTTTTAAATTTTGTTTTTTAAAGCTTATATACTATTTTTTAATGTTAATATAAACTATTCCTGCTAAACTCACTAAAGAAAGAGAAGTAAGCACTAAAACATTAATATCACCAGTAACTGGATTATTAATTTGTTCTGATAAGAAATAGTCTGAACAATGTTCTATTTCAAAAGTAACATATCCTTCTTTTACAACAAGGTCTTTATTAATCAACTCTACTTTATTAGTAGCTTCATTGTAATAATACAATTCTACTTTTGCTCCATCGGAATACTTGTCCCCTACATATGCTTTAATAGTCGCAGGTGCTGGTAGCTCTCCATGATGAGCAAATGATAAGTATAATACATTACTATTTTTAGTTATTTTTTCAATATCTGCTTTTTTATTAGAAGAACCAATTTTTATTCCTAAGTCAATATTTGCAGCTTTGTCTATTGCATCACTTGCAAAAGTCCAACTATATGTTAATTTACTGTCATTTTTAATATTAAATGTAACATCAACATTATTGTTTTTAGCTGCTTCAAAAACTTCTGAAGAAATTACCGTTGTTTCTGATAAGTCTATCTCAGTTTTTTTAGAATCTATAGATTCTTCGATTTTTTCAATTATAGATTTTTTTTCAACTTCTAGAGTTATAGTTTGTGTAGTAATGATTGCAGAATTGTTATTTAAATCCACTAAATCAAATTTAATTTTATATGTTCCACTAATGTTAGGAAGCACTTTGATAATATTGCTTATAGTAAAATCTTTTGTTAAAGTAAATGCCTCACTACTAAGTCCACTTATTTTAAGTTCTCCACCATTTGGTTTTGTAACTGTAGTTATAACTTTAACTGAATTATATCCTAGATTTTCTACAGTACTAGTTACTATTCCTAAATTAAACTCAGTTTCTTTTCCTTCTGTAAATGTTTTTTCAGCCACATTATTTGTTAATTTATAAATACTAGGTGTTTTATCAATTATTGCAATACTTTCAACTTCACTAGTATAACTTTTTACAATTGCACATTGACCATGTCCAAATTCATCTGTTGCTGTTATTTTTATAACAACTTTTAAATTTTCATCGTACCAATCAATATCAAAATAATCCATTGAATCACCGTCAGCAGCGACACCTTTTCTCAGCAATGTCATAAGCTCTATATTTGCAGGTACTAGATCAGAATATTGCTCTTTGTTATCTGTTCCCTTTGAATATTGACCTCCACTTGCCCAAAGATACCCAGCCCAAGTTTTATCTTTAATTAACGGGTTATTTTCTTCTAATGTGTTTTTAATCGGTATTAGCTCTCCATCACCATCTTCTGTAAAGTATTCGATTTTTATATTAGCTTTCTTCTTGCTTAAATCTATTTCCTTACTTAATTTAAAACTAAGTTTAAGCTGTCCATTTGTAGGTGCTGTTATGTTAATCCCAACATCAGATATTGTTACATTACCTTCAGTAGCATTTACAAAATTTACACCTAAAAATATAACTACTAAAAGTAATATAAAACTTATTTTTTTAATTTTCATCTTTCTCCTCCTTGAATAAAATTCCATATATTAACATATATTTAATATATTATCTTATTAATTGATTTCAGTCAACCCTTTAGTTTATATTTTAAATAATTTATTACTTA
>CAYXLQ010000059.1:0-6437 GCA_964465775.1 uncultured Clostridiaceae bacterium | reverse complement strand
AATTAACCTATACAAATGTAGGGTGGGACTTTACAAATACTTGGAAAATGTCAACGTCAAGTGATTATCCAGTACTAAAATGGGAGAAATAAGACAAACAAAAATATAGATATTTAATTAGCACTAGTTTAAATAGACACATAACTAAAAAGGTATGTAAACTGTTTTATTTAAGCAAGTGCTAATGTTTTATATATAAATATAACTGCACATAAAAAAATGTTAGGTTCTTTTTGGAGTAGTTATTCTTGCATATACACAATATATATAATATAATTATGTTAAAAATAAAGAGGTGTAAACAAATGAATATTATAAAAATAATAGAAAAGAAAAGAGATAAAGAAGAGCTGACAAAAGAAGAAATCGAATATTTTATAAATGAATACACAACAGGAAACATAGAAGATTATCAAGCATCATCACTATTGATGGCAATATATTTAAATGGTATGAATGATCGTGAATTAAAGGATATGACTTTAGCTATGGCAAACTCTTCAAATGTCTTAGATTTTGAAGGAGTATTTAAAAATGAATTTGTACTTGATAAACATTCTACTGGTGGAGTGGGAGATAAAATAACAATGATAGCGGTTCCAATTGCAGCTGCACTTGGAGTAAAAGTATTTAAAATGTCTGGTAGGGGATTACGGATATACAGGAGGAACAGCAGATAAACTAGCATCGATTGAAGGATATAATTTGGATCAAGGATTAGTAGACTCGCTTAGAATATTAAATAATGTGGGAGCATGCATGATAACTCAAACAACAGATCTTGCAGCAGCAGATAAAAAAATATATGCACTTAGAGATGTAACTGGAACGGTTCCATCTATTCCACTTATAGCTTCATCAATAATGAGTAAAAAGATTGCTTCTGGAGTAGACAAAATAGTATTAGAAGTAATGTGTGGTTCAGGAGCCTTTAGTAAAAGCGAACATTTTGCAAGAGAATTATCAGAAAAAATGATAACAATTGGAAAAGAAGCTGGTAAAGGGTGTGTAGCAATAATAACTAATATGGAGCAACCCCTTGGAAGAAAAGTAGGGAATGCACTTGAAGTGGAAGAAGCAATGGAGTTTTTATTAGCAGACAAGGAATTGTTAAACAGTGAAACTTATGCAGATTTAAAAGAAGTAACATATGAATTAGTTGCACAAATGATTAGACAGGCTGGTAAAGGAAATGATACGTACGAGAATAAAAAGAAAATAGAAGAAGTAATATTAAACGGAAGAGCATATGCGAAATTTTTAGAAATTGTAAAAGCACAGGGAGGACATACAAAGGGAGTATACATGGAACATTTAGGAAAAAGTATTGATGTACCAGTGCTAAAAAATAATGTTAAGTATATGAAAGAAATAAAAGCAGATAAAGAAGGATATTTAAAATATATAAATACAGAAGAAATAGGATATGCCTTAGTAGAGTTAGGTGGGGGAAGATATAAAAAAGACGATGAAATAGATTTATCAGTAGGATTTATATTAAAAAAGAAAACTGGTGATAAGGTAAGGCAGGGAGATACAATTATGCAAATGGTATTTAACGATAAAGATAAAGTGGAAAAGGCTACAAAATGTATATCTAAAGCTATAAAAATATATGATGAAAAAGAATTAATAAAGCCACACATTATAGGAATTATAGAATAGTTAGAAGGGCAAGGTAAGCGTTATGATCATAAGAAAGGCAGTGAAAGAAGATTTAGAAGATATTTTAGTGTTGTTCCAGATGCTTTTTGAATATGAGATTAAAAAGTTTAATGATAAATTAAACATAGACTGGCCATTTACAATAGAAGGCAGAAAAGAGTTCTTAAATCAAATACAAAATTACATTGTTTTTATAGCAGAAGTTGATAGTAAAATTGTTGGATATTTGTCAGGAACAGTAAGAAGGGTAAATCATTTAACAATAACTAGGGGAAGACTAGAAAGCATGTATGTAATGGAAGAATATAGAGGAATTAACATAGGAACAATGTTAATAAAAGAATTTGAAAGGTATTGTAAATTAGAAGGTGCTAAAGGAATAGTTGTTAGTGCATTAAGTGAAAATAAAAAAGCAATAGATTTTTATAAAAAGAATTTATTTGAAGATTATAGTACAGTTTTAAAGTATGATTTTAAGGAGGCGTTATGAGAATAATTGCAGGTAGATGGAAAGCTAAAGAATTGGTATCTCCAAAAACAATTAAAATAAGACCAACTCTTGACAGGATAAAAGAGGCACTTTTTTCAATTATAATGCCATATATAGAAAATGCTGAAGTTCTTGACCTGTTTGCAGGTACAGGGAACTTGGGAATAGAAGCTCTTAGCAGAGGAGCAGATTTTGTACACTTTAATGATATAAACCAAGAGGCAATTAAAACCATTTATACAAACGTGCAATTGACTAATTATCAAAATTATGCTAAAATTACCAGGAAAGACTACAAAAAATGTTTAAAATCGCTAAAAGAAGAAAATAAACAGTTTGACATTGTTTTTGTAGATCCGCCATATAATAAAAAAGAAATAGAAGAATGTCTAAAAAACATTGAAAACTATAACGTATTAAAAGAAGATGGGTTAATAGTACTTGAGACAGATAGGGACAAGGTTTTTGAAGAAACAATAGAAGGCTTAAAATTAGTAAACAAAAGAACTTATGGAAGAGTAATGCTTAGGTTATATAAAAGGGAGGAATAAATAATGGAAATATTTACATTATTAGAAAATCTAGAGGAAGTATTAACAGGAGGAGCAAAAGTGCCTTTTTCTTCAAAGGTTTTAGTTGATGCCGAAGAACTAAGAGGAATAGTTGAAGACATCAGGGAAAAGTTACCGGATGAATTAAGACAAGCAAAATGGGTAAAAGAAGAAAGACAAAGAATATTACAAGATGCACAAAAAGAATCTGAAGAGATAATAAAAGAAGCAGAAACAAAATTAGTTTCTATGATTGATGACCATGAAATAACGAAGCAAGCAATGTCTCAAAAAGAAGAGATTATTGAATCGGCAAATAAAGTTTCAAGGGAAATTAGTATGGGTACAAGAGAATATGCGGATGCTTTGCTTGAAAGATTAGAAGAAATATTAAAAGAGACTATGGGTGTAATCCATAACAATAGAAAAGAACTTAAATAATACTACTAAATAAAAGAGAGTTGATATAAAAGTGGGAAAAAGAAAAAGAAGAAAAACAAGTAGCGCTAGAAAAAAACAAAAAACAATTGGTTTGGATTTTCTAGGCGGAATATTTATAGCAATAGGCGTAATATTGTTGGTGTTTTATTGGTTTGAAGACACCAGTGGTTTTGCGTCTGTTTTTTCTGAGCTTCTAGGTGGAATGTTTGGAATAATAAAATATGGTATACCAGCAATTTTAATAATTGTAGGAATGAAATGTATTGTTATTGAAGATAAAAACTTTTATCCTATTGGTGAATTTTTTAAAGGGATAATAACGGTATTTATGCTTTCAGGAGTTGTATATAGTTATGCACACGATAGAACTTTATTTACAGAAAGCACAGCTTCATACTTTAAATGGATATGGGTTGGTGGAATCACCGGTGAAAATATAGGAGGCATGATGGGAGGATTAATTGCATCATGCTTTGTTCCAATAATAGGAATGGTTGGAACAAGGGTACTTCTTACTGCAACGGCTTTTTTACTAACATTATCATTCTTAGGAATCACGCTAAGACAATTTGTATTTGTTTTATATAACGCAATTGCCACAGTTATAGAATGGATTGTTAACATGATTGCAGATGTTTTTGAAAAGGATGAAGAACTGGAAAAGAAGAAAGAAGAAAGAAGAAAGTTAAAAGAAGAAAAACAATTAGAAAAACAAAGGGAAAAAAAGTTAAATATACAAGGAAATGACAAATATGATTCTCATATAAAAGAAGGAATTACTGAGCAATTAGAATTTGATTTGGGAAAACTTGATAAGGAAGAAAGAGCAAAAGAGCAGAGAGATGAATTTTTTAAAAAACAAAAAGAAGTGAAAGAAGACACATCAGTAAAAGAAGTATTGCAGCTTGATCATACTAAACATTCAGAAGACGAAATATATGAATTTCCACCTATAGAATTATTACAAAATAGTAAAAAGCCTGATAAAGGAACTAACAAAAAGGCTATAAAAGATACTGCTATTAAATTGCAAAAAACTCTTGCAAGTTTTGGAGTAGAAGCAAAAGTTACAAATATTACAAAAGGACCAACAGTTACAAGATACGAACTTACACCAAACGTTGGAGTTAAGGTTAGTAAAATAGTAAATTTAGCAGATGATATAGCACTTAATTTAGCAGCAAAATCTATACGTATAGAAGCACCAATTCCTGGTAAAGCAGCAGTCGGAATAGAAGTTCCAAATGAAGCTAATGAAGGTGTATTCTTAAGAGAAGTAATAGAAACTGATTTGTTTAAAAAAGCAGATTCTAAAGTGGCTTTTGCAATAGGTAAAGACACAGCAGGAGAAATAGCAATAGGAGATATTGCAAAAATGCCTCATACTTTAATTGCAGGAGCAACGGGCTCTGGTAAGAGTGTATGTATTAACGCTCTTATAACATCAATTTTATACAAATCAAAGCCTAGTGAAGTAAAACTTATACTCGTGGATCCTAAAATGGTTGAGTTATCTGGATATAATGGAATACCACACTTATTAATTCCAGTTGTTACAGATCCTAAAAAAGCTGCAGGAGCACTTAATTGGGCTGTTCAAGAAATGGTTAATAGATATAGCTTGTTTGCATCTAAAGGTGTAAAAGAAATTAAAGGATATAATAAAGTGATGGAGAAAGAAGACGTGGGTCTTAAACTTCCTCAAATTGTAATAATTATTGATGAACTAGCAGATCTAATGATGGTTGCACCAAATGATGTTGAAGATGCAATTTGTCGTTTAGCACAAATGGCAAGAGCAGCAGGGATGCATTTAGTAATAGCAACACAAAGACCATCAGTTGATGTTATAACAGGAATAATTAAAGCAAATATACCATCTAGAATAGCATTTACAGTATCGTCTCAAGTAGACTCTAGAACTATACTTGATATGGCAGGTGCGGAAAAACTTCTTGGTAAAGGGGACATGCTATACTTCCCGGTTGGAGAAATAAAACCACAAAGAATGCAGGGAGCGTTTGTGTCAGAAAAAGAAGTGGAGAGTATAGTAGCTTATATTAAGAAAACATCAAAATCAGTATATAATGAAGATATTATCGAAAGTATTGAAAAAGGAACAAAGAAAAACAAAGATAATGATGGAGAAGAGAAAGATGCAGATGAATACTTAGAGGATGCAATAGATTTAGTTGTAGATATGGGTTCAGCATCAGCCTCAATGATACAAAGAAGGTTTAAAGTAGGATATGCAAGAGCGGGAAGAATAATAGATCAAATGGAAGTTAGAGGACTTATTTCAGGTTATGATGGAAGTAAGCCACGCCAAGTTCTTGTATCTAAAGATGAATGGCAAGAATTAAAAATGGGAGCAAACAAAGAAACAGATAATATGAAGCAGGATGAAAGCGAATAGAGGTAGGAAATGAGAGAAATAGAAATAGGTAAAGTGTATAGACATTTTAAAGGTAAATATTATATAGTTGAAAACATAGCATTTGATTGTGAAACTCAAGAAGAGCTAGTAATATACAGAGCACTGTATGATGATTGTAAACTTTGGATTAGAAACAAAAAAGTATTTTTAAGTGAAGTTGGTGAAAGACCAAACAATGATAATATAACAAATCAAAAATATAGATTTGAAAGATCTGAAATAGAAAGATAGTAACAAAAGAAAAAAATAGTAACAAGGGGATGAATATATGAAAGTAACTTTTTTAGGAGCAGCTCAAAAAGTAACGGGCTCATGCCATATGGTTGAAGCGTGTGGTAAGAAGTTTTTAATTGATTGTGGGATGTTTCAAGGAACACTTACAGAACAATTATTAAACTATGAAGATTTTCCATTCGATGTAAAGGATATAGACTTTGTTATTTTAACTCATGCACATATAGACCATAGCGGGAGAATTCCAAAACTATATGTTAATGGCTATAAAAAACCTATATATGCTACTAAGGCTACCACTGATTTATGTACAATAATGCTTGCAGATAGTGGTCATATTCAAGAAAAAGAAATTGAATGGGTAAACAGGAAAAGAATGAGAGCTGGAAAAGCTCCAACTGCTCCAATGTATACAGCCAAAGATGGACTTATGTCTGTAAGTTTATTTGAAAGTGTTAAATACAATGATGTAATAGAACCAGTTGAAGGGATTAAATTTAAAATGAGGGATGCAGGACATATGTTAGGTTCTGCAATAGTGGAGATTTGGTTAAATGAGGATGAAAAAACAAAGAAAATAGTTTTTACAGGAGATTTAGGAAATGAAAATACTCCAATC
>CAYXLQ010000058.1:0-6513 GCA_964465775.1 uncultured Clostridiaceae bacterium | reverse complement strand
AACGACAATTAGGAAAGCAGCAAAACATTTCGGATTATCAAAATCAACAGTATACAAGGACATTACGGATCGACTACCAACATTTGATGGATTATTAACTAAAAAAACTCAAATTGTCTTGAACACTAACAAGTCCGAAAGACATATTAGAGGCGGAGAAGCCACAAGGATAAAATACTCAAAAAAATAAAAGAATTTTTATTTTAAAAAGTTGCTATAATATTAGCAACTTTTTTCTTCTTTGTTTAATATTATTCTAACAAAACACATAAAGACGATATATTTAAAAATCTAAAACAAAGCCTAGTATTATAACATATTAAGCTTCCACATATTTTATTGTCACCTGGTAACAATTTATCTTGACATATAATACAAATCATTATATAATTGCTTTAATAAAACGAAAGGTGGTCTTTATGAGAATATTAAAAGATTTTAAAATCCCTGACTTTAAACTTCCAAAATTTAAAATGAAAGAAATAGCTAATATTGATGAATTGGACGTGAAAGAAGACGAACACAAAAACATTAAAACCCTTCCTAAAAGAGGTCCAAATGGGTATCCTCCAACGGAATATAAAGATATTAAAGAAGTATTTGAAAGGTCTACAAGTTTATTTAGAGACAGACCTTTTATACTATATAAAAAAGAACACAAAGAACCTTATTATGATGCAACATACGGTGAATTCAGAGCTGATGTAATAGGATTTGGTACTGGACTTACGGAAATAATAAAGGAAAAGCAATGTCCTGTAGTTATTATTGGAGAAACAAGTTATTCTTGGTATGTTTCATATATAACTCTTTTAATAGGACCATATATTGCTGTTCCTGTTGATAAAGAATTACCATCAAACGAAATAGAAAATGTTATAAATCGTTCTAAAGCTAAAATAGTAATTTATTCTTCCAAGAAAAAGGAAGTAATTGATAAAATTAAAGCTAGTTTAAAGAATGTAAATCATTTTATAGAAATGGGTTCAGATGATGATATTAAAAACAAAGATGTTGGTATGAACCACCTGATAAATAAAGGAAAAGATTTTGTCGTTGGTGGAAATAATTCATATATGAATTATTCTATTGATCCAAATGCATTTAAAGTATTACTGTTTACTTCTGGTACCACATCAGATGCAAAAGGCGTTATGTTGTGTCATAGGAACCTTGCAGAAAATATAAATGCTGCATCTGCTTATGTACATATACACGAGGAAGATCGAATGTTCTCTATTCTTCCTTTACACCACACGTATGAGTCAACTATTGGATTTTTATTACCTCTAGCACATGGTAGCTCAATAGCAATCTGTGAAGGATTAAAACACATAGTTCCAAATCTTAAAGAGTCTAATCCTACACTAATGCTTGCAGTGCCATTACTTGTAGAAAGTTTATATAAAAAAATTAACGATAACATTAAGAAAAGTAAAAAAGAAGGATTAGTAAATTCTATGATTCATATTACTAATGCTCTAAAAGCAGGTCGTATAGATATTAAAAGAAAAGTATTTAGTGAAATACATGAAAACTTAGGTGGTAAATTAAGAATTATTGTTTCTGCTGCTGCCCCTATAGATCCTAAAGTTGGAAAATGGGTGGAAAATATAGGTATAGCCTTTTTACAAGGATATGGACTTACAGAAACAGCTCCAATTGCTGCTATTACTCCAGAATACAAACCAAAAGTTGGTTCTGTTGGTAAAGCTGTTATTTGTTCAGATATTAAAATTGACAATCCTAATGAAAACGGTGAAGGTGAGGTTTTAATTAAAAGCACTACTTTAATGCTTGGATATTATGAAGATGAAGAAGCTACAAATGCAGTAATGGAAGGTGAATATTTTCATTCTGGTGATGTTGGTTATCTTGATAACGAAGGATTTTTATACCTTACTGGTAGATCTAAAAATGTAATTGTTACACAAAATGGCAAAAATATTTATCCTGAAGAATTAGAAAATGTTCTTAAACGTATAGATATCATAGAAGAATGTATGATTTATGGAAAAGAAAAAGAAGGAGTAAAGGAACTTATAATTACTGCATTAGTTATTCCAAACCATGCTAAAATTGAAGAAAAACATGGTAAAGATTTAAGTAAAGATGAAATTTATAAATTGATATGGGATGAAATCAAAATCCATAACAAAGACTTACCAAGTTATAAGATTATAAAAAGCTTAGAAATAAAAGAAGGAGACTTCGAGAAAACAACTACCATGAAAATAAAAAGACATGTTGAAATTGAAAAAACAAAAAACAAATAATAAATTATATATATAAACCCCAGGATATTTATTCTCCTGGGATTTATATATATCTTTATGCTTCACCAAGTTTTAATCTTTCAGCTTTATCCGCAGCAAGCAATGCATCCACCATATCAGCAATATTACCATTCATAAACGAATCTAACTGATACATAGTATAATTTATTCTGTGATCTGTAACTCTGTTTTGAGGATAATTGTATGTTCTAATTTTTTCGCTTCTTGAACCACTTCCAACTTGAAGCTTTCTTTCATTGGCTTGTTCTTTCATTTGTTGTTCTTGCATATGCTCATATAATTTTGATCTAAGCATTTTCATGGCAGCTTCTCTATTTTGTATTTGAGAACGTTCTGACTGACAAGCTACAACAAATCCTGTTGGCATATGAGTTATTCTAACAGCAGAATCAGTTTTGTTTACATGTTGACCTCCAGCTCCACTTGCTCTGTATGTATCAACTTTTAAATCACTTGTATTAATTTCTACTTCAACATCGTCTACTTCCGGAAGAACTGCCACTGTAACTGTAGAAGTATGTATTCTTCCACTCGCTTCAGTTTCTGGAACTCTTTGAACTCTGTGTACCCCGCTTTCAAATTTTAGTTTACTATACGCACCCTTTCCTTTTAACATAAATGAAACCTCTTTAATTCCACCTATTCCTGTTTCGTTCATATCTAAAACATCTACTGTCCAATTATTAACGTCGGCATACATTGAATACATACGGTATAAATTGTATGCAAAAAGTGCAGCTTCTTCGCCACCTGCTCCACCTCTTATTTCAATTATAACGTTGTTATCATCATTAATATCCTTAGGTAATAATAAAACTTTAAGTTCGTCCTCTAACTCTGGCATTTTTTCTTTATTTTCGTAATATTCCTGTTCTGCCATTTCTTTCATTTCTGGGTCATTTAATAGTTCTGCTGCCTCTTCCATTGCAACTTTAACTTTTTTATATTCTATATATTTTTCTACTATATCGCTTAACATAGATTGTTCCTTCATATACCTTTTGAAGTTGTTTTGGTTAGATATAATTTCCGGATCTGAAATTAGTTTATTTAGTTCTTCATATCTTTTTTCTACTTCTTCTAATTTATCAAACATTATATTCTCCTTTTACACGTGTATGTATTTTATCATTATTATGCTTAGTTTTCAATATTTTTACTATTAAAATACTAGAGAGCTTTAATGTTTCTCTCTAGCAATATGGTTTAATTACTATTCTACAGTATCTGATGTAGTACCAAATATCTCATCAAACTTTCTTTCTAGTTCTTTTTGTAAATCAATCATTTCTGTTTCTTTATTTTGAACAATATCTTTAACAAAATTGAACGATTCTGTTTTTTCAACTATTTGTTTTGAATTCAAATCTATATCTATGTCATTATTTGTCTTTGCTTTTGTCTCTGAAAGATTAGTTCCCCCTCCAATATCTATTTCTGGAACTACAATTTCTGATTTAGATTGAAGAACTTCCTTGGCTTTCTTTATTCTATCATTAATATGCTTTTGAACATCCATCATTTTAACTTCAACTTCTTCAGTTTTTGGCATTTCAGATATGTTTCTAATTTCAGTTCTTTTTGCTATATCTCTCATTGGATGATATCTAAAATACCACGCCTTTTTAGCCATAATTGGTTTTAGTCCTCTTATTAACAATATTTCATCATCAGGGCTCATTCTCTTTAATTCATCTATGGTCATTAACTCTCTTCCCTGACGCTGTTCACTTAGTGATATTCCTTGTGTAGATAAATTATCCTTATCTCTATTTTTTGATTTACTCTCGAACTTTATAGTCTTTTGACCTAAACTCTTAGAAAAATATTCACACGTTTTTATAGATTGACTTCCTAAGAACAAGTGTGTATCACAGTTACCTAATATATTTTCATAATTATCCTTGTATAATGCTTCTAATTGATCTAAACTTTGTACAACTATAGATATGCTTATACCTAAGCTTCTTGTTGTACTTAATTTTTTATTAAAATCAGGTATCTGTCCTATATTTGCAAATTCGTCAAGTAAAAAATATACTTGGTTTGAAAGTGTTCCGCCATTTCTATCTGCTTGTACATACAGTTTTTGTAACAATTGACTAAAGAAGATTGTAGATATAAAATCATATGTGCTATCTGATGCAGATGTAATTACAAATAATGCTACCTTTTTTTTACCTAAATCATCAAAGTCAATGTTATTACTTGTAGTAATTCTCTGCATGGCAGGTGTATCAAACGCTGTGATTTTTGAAATTGTTGAAACTACTATACTTTGCATTGTTTTATCTGCTGCTGTACTAAAGTTTTCATATTCCTTTCTTCCTGGATGTTCAGGTTTAAGTTCATTTGTAAATAGCTTTTTGAATACCTCTCCATCTGCTCCACCTTGCCTTATTATGTTTAAGCAACTTGATATATTTTGCTCTTCCTTTGGAAGCACTGATATAACATAGTAAATACATGCCTTAAGTAACATTTTGGCTGTTTCATCCCAGAAAGGGTCATTACTTCCAGCCCCTTTTGTAGCACCTGTAACAATTGTATGAGCTATAATATCTACACTTGTATGATCAACAATATGTGCTAATGGATTGTATCTATCACTGTATTCTGGATTTACCAAATTAAATGCTTTTACTTCATATCCGCTTTCCTTTAAAAAGCCTGAAGTTTCCCTATATAATTCTCCCTTGGGATCAGTAATAACATATGAACCTAGTTTTTGTAATATATTAGGCTTAATGTAACAAGCAGATTTACCTGCTCCTGAACCTCCGACCACAAGTATGTTTTTATTTATTTTAACTTTTCTTAAATCTGTTCCTAAATAATGTGTTTTACTTAATATGAATCCTTCCTTCTTATTTAATACCTCACTACCATCTGCTAGTTTCCTATACTCTTCTCCGCCTTTACTCCACTCGCTCGACCCGCTTTCAATTCCTTCATATTCATGTTTTTTACCATTTTTAATTAAAAACCAAATTGTCATTCCAATAAAAAACATTAAAAGCCAAAAACAACCCGTAAAAAACATTGAGGCTGCTCCTTTTACTGAAAATAATCCGCCTATAATTTTAAATGGGTTTTTCATATAGTTTTTCATTGTTTCTGCTAAATTTGAAAAGATTTCAATTATAGCTCCTTGATTTTCAGGTAGATTTCTAGCAACAGAAAAGGCCCCTACTATCTCAATACATAAGATTACATAGAATACCCCAATTGCAATTAGTTGTCCTTTATATCTTCTAATTGTCTCCATATATCCTCCCTATTAAAATGATACTATACTATCATTCCATCTTGTTCTTTTTCTGATTTTTCTTCCTCTTTTTTCTTCTCAACTTCAGGTATTCTCACACTAGCTATTTTTAATTTACTTTTAGATTTATGTGTTAATTTGTTATCAATCCCTACTTCAATAGGTGCTCCTGTTACTATTAACTCTGCTTCTGCCATTTTTAATTCCTCCAAACTATTTTTTATCCAGTCTTAGCTCTAATACTATATATGGTCTAAGTGGTAATATTTTACACTTTCCTTTTACTTCATTTGTTATATTGTCGACATATAAGGTTGGTTTTACTTCTTCCCCTATGCTAGTATCAATTATAGCAAACTGTCTCTTCATGCTAGGTGTATAAGTAAACTCTTTATATTCTACTCCTTCTTGATTATAAACCGAACCATAAGATAATGGTACTGCATTATCTTTAGAGACAAAACCATCTTCTGTAATTTCTCCAGTACTTAATATAGCCCTTGATTTAGTAAGAGTAAGTAAAACTACATATTGCCTTTCGTTTGTACTTAAAACAGAAAATTCTTTTTTAAGTTTTCCTTCTTCTTCTCTCCCTATTGATTCAATCTTTTGAAGTGTGAAAAGTGCATTACCTTTTCTATATTCTTCATCATTTCTTTCTACCAAAAATGCAATAGTTTGCATTCCTGGCAAATCTACTATTTCAAATCTGTTCATTTGTATTTCCATAACATCAATCTCCTATATAGGCTACATAAGTCTATACTTTGTTATTATACTATATATAAAAAACTTATTCAAGTAAACAATATAAATTGTTCTTATTTTCATTCTTTTTTTATTTAATAATATATAATTTCTAACATGGTTTTTTATCCTTATATCTCTATATCTTCCTTTATCCCTTCAAATTTAGCTTTTCCTATTCCCTTTACCTCCATGATTTCT
>CAYXLQ010000057.1:2194-7514 GCA_964465775.1 uncultured Clostridiaceae bacterium | reverse complement strand
AACTTTTATTAAGAGCAGAGACACTTATCACCGGAACCATTACAGATATAATATTCATAATTTGCGAAGTATTGAAGGATATAATGGATATATCAGAAATAGGAAATAAAATTAAAATGTCTTTAAAAGAAGATGAACAAACATGGTATATAGAGCTAATATCAGAAAATATAGAGAAATTAGAAAACAGTAAAATATATAGAATTAGAAATATTATTGTTGGTTTAAATAATGTAGAAATGCAAATAGATAAAAATAAAATAAATATTAAAATGTATAAGGAATAAAAATCAAAACTAAATGTACCATATTATATGATATATTTAGTTTTTTTATGGCATTTATAAAATATTAAATAAAATACTTGTACTATAATCAAACTATTAACATAACTATTGCAAAAGTAAATTAAACATGATAGAATTACTTTACAAAAGATAAGATGTGATTTGAGATTCAATAATTATTGAAAAGGAGAATATTATTATGACTAATATTACTAACCTTACTCAAGCTTCTAAAATCAAAAACACAATTCGGTTTATAGATAAGAACTATAATGAGTTATGTAACGGATTGGAAAGTTTAAAAACATTCGTAGTGCACACAGTAGAATTTAGTAAGGCTTATGATTCACAAGGCATGGTGTTACTAGAAATGGAAAAATGCTTTCCTGAAAATCAAGAAATGGTCAACGCTTTTTTTTATAGAATTGAAAGGATTTCTGTATGTGCACTCTTTGAAATATTGGAAGGGAAAACTTATGAAGAAATTCTTGATATAACCCAAATTAAAGAAAGATATGAAAGACTTGATTTTGCATGGAAAACAATTGCTAATCTAAATTATCTGCTTTATGAAATCAAGAGGATTCATGAAAAAGATACAATGCAAGAAAAGGAAAAAATATTAGAAGGAATGTTGGTATATATCTAACAATAAAAGCACCTCAGTTGAGGTGCTTTTATTATACAAATAAACTGTAAAAAAAAGGAAAGTTAAAAAGCAGTTGAAAAAAATTATAATATGGTGTATTATATATACATAATTCAAATGTGATGTTGAAGAGATAATATGACGTGAACGGCAGTAATAAGCAAAATATATTTTACATAAAAAACAAGACAATGGGAGTAGTGGGAAAAATGAATAAAAGCTCTGAAGATTCTGATAAAAAAGAATTAATTACCACGAAAGGTAATGAAAACCTTTTTATTAGAATTAAAAGTTATTTAAGTAAAATAATTGGAAAAACTAGTATAAATAATAATGAAAAAAACCTGGAAATTGCAAAAGCAGAAGCAATTATAAATGAACTAAGTATGAATAAAGAATATGACGTATATTCAATGCCTGCTTTTAGACAATTAGTAAGTAATGAAGTTTCCAATGATTCAAAAGGAATAATTCATTGTTTAGATATTAATGATTTATATCATGCAAATAAAAGGAAATCAAGGGAACTTGTAGATAAAGATATAAAAAAATTAATAGATAATGTAAAAGAAATAATTCACGAGCACAATAAAGATGGGAATAGTTATATAACAAAAAGACGGAGACGAAATAATTATATATCAAAAAGATATTAGTAAAGAAATAGCAGAAAAGCAAAATGAGAAGTTTAAAGGTATTAAAGCAGGAAGTTTAACTATGAGTAGCGGGTATGCTACTGACTTAACAGGAGGACTAGAAGAAGCATTAAAAGTAGCAGAACAAAACATGTATGAAAACAAATTAAACAGAAAAATAGAAAAAATAACAAAACATTGTGGGTCTAATATTGATAAAATAATAGACTATATTATAAATGAGAATCTAAATAAATGTCGTGTGGATATTGAAAAAATTGTTGAACGTACAAAACGTATGGAATTGATATATGCATACAATTCACTAAGTTCTGAAATTAATTTAAAGAAACTTATGGACGAACACAGTCCCAAAAAAATAGAAGAATATAAAGCAGATAAATATATAAAAAGGATAGAGGAATTTAGGAAAGAGGCTAGAAGCAAATATAAAACGATTAAAAATGAAGAAATAGAAAAATATGCTCTTTCAAAAATGCTTAGTGCTGGAAACTTTGAAGGTACAATTAGTAATGAATATTTTCAAAATATTGAAAAAGGTCGTATATGTCAAAATGATAATTATGAATTGTTATCAATTGATATATCTGGACTTAAACATGTTAATGATACTTTTGGACATGAAGAAGGAGATATACAATTGCAAGAAGTCATGGATAGGTTAAAAAACATTTTAGATCGAGAACAAGTAAAAATGTTATCACCAATAGTTGTTAAGGCAGCAGGAAATTGTTTTGTTCCAATAGATAATTTAACTAAAGAGCAAAGGGAAAAATTAAGTAATAGAGTAGAAAAAATAACAGATGATATTGATGAAGAAAAAAGGTTATATATAAATCATAATATTGCAACTGAAAATGATTATATAGAAACAAAAAAACAAAAACTTAAAAAAAATAAAGTTGATGAATTAGAAATAAAAAAACACAAATTCAATGTATTATTATCAGTTAATGAAAGTGTGTTAAAAGAAAAAAGCGATAAATCCAAGATTACTAGTAGTGTACAATTAAAAAGACTTATAAAAGAGCAATATGCTGCCATTTTAAATAACGATATAATAAATGTATCACTTAGCAAAGGTTTAATAACATATAAAGAACTTAGGGGAAAAGTTGATGGAAGGTTTGAAAAAATAGTATTAAGAGATAAAGAGCTTGTAAAAGAAAAACATAGGGAAGAAAAGCTCAATATAATAAATAAGGAAAAAACAGAAGAATTAGAAAAATAAACATTAAAAAAAGTGCTAATGTATTGTATATTAGCACTTTCTTATTAAAGGTCTCTTAAAAAGAGATCCAGAAAAATAAATTGAGATTGTTTATCTAAATTTTTAATTTTACAATAAGTATTCCAAAACTTTTTTTTATTTTCATTAGTATCAACATATGTTGCTAAATCTGTAATTTCAGCTAAACTTTCATAAAATTTTTGTTCTGAGGAATCTTTTTCTAAGATTTCTAGAAGTTCACCAATTTGTTCCAAAAAGAATCCTGCATCTTGATTCTGTTCCATAGAATATCCCTTTCCTTGATTAATAGGTAATAACTCTAATATCTAGAAAAGCATACCATATAAATAATAGAAAGTCAACTTACAATTGTAGAAAAAACAGCTGAAAAGATTGCATAAAAACCTCTAATTAAATAGTTATTTGCTAGAGTTATATTAATAATTTGCGTTGACAATTTTTAAAATATAGGATAGTATAATATTATATTTGTTAACGATATAAGGGGGTTAACCATATGACAGCTGAACAAAAGCAAAAGAGAATAGAGGAACTATTAAATTTAATAGAAGATAAAGAAAAAGATATAGAGGGATTGGAAACTGGTGAGAATATAGATGGTGTTCTAGACGATATAATTAAAGAAGCCAAAGGAGAATTGGAAAATTATAAAAAAGAAATAGCAATTGTTGAAAACATAGAAGTTCAAATACCAGATATAGAAGAAGCAGAAGCTGAAATGGTGAAAGAAAATGAACAAGAAGTACAGGGAGAAATTATAGATGAAACTCCAAAATGGATACCTGTTTCAGTGAATGGAGACATTGAACACTTAAAAGAAAAGGTAAAGCTGATAAACGAATTTAAAATAAAGAATCAAGAAATATTAAATGCTTCATCAACAACTGAAAGTCAAAGGACTAAGGCACATTTAGAACTTGAAAATATAAATGCAAATGTAGAGACTTTAAAATTAGAAATAACAAAAGAAGCATTTGAAAAAACAAAAGTAGAATATAATGGTGAGCCTATAAGACCAACAGAGCTATTTGGAATATACACCTTAGAGAAGGAAAAACTTGAAAAAGAAAGAGATGAATTACAAGCTAAGTTTGAAAATGAAACAAAAAAAACAGAAAAACGAAAGTCAGAAAGAAAAGAACAATATAAAGTTGCAAAAGAAAAATATAAACTATTACTTAAAAATGGTAAAATAACAGAGGAACTATATGAAAGTAGACTTGAGAACATGACTAGTGCAATGACTAAGGACAATTTATCTTATGATAAAGAAATTAAATCTTTAAGTGATAGACTAGATGTAATAAATAACAAGCTTGTAGAAGTAAATGATAATGTAAAAGAAGTAAACAATAGAATTAAACTAAGAGAAGAATATAATCAGATATATAAAGGACTGTATGGAGAAGAACTTATAATAGAAGATAACCCAAGGATAGTTGTACAAAATACCCCGGGCCCAGGCACATCAAAAATCACAGAAGCAAAAGTAGCCGGAGTTGAGCAGTCTAATCAAGAAGAACAAAAAGGGCAAAAAGAGCAGGAAGTTGAAGAAGAACCACAAAAAATCGAAATAATCACCAAAAAACAATTTAAAGAATTATATAAAAAACTTAATAAAGGAAATATTACAGAACAAGAAATGAATGCACTTACTAAGGTATTAGAAAATAAAAGTAACTATAAAAAGTTTGGTGTTAGTACGGGTTTAATATTTAATAAAAGTAAAAAGATTTTAGAAGCATCCAGCAATTTTTTAGCCGATGATATGGAAAAGTTTATTAAAGAAAATTCAAAATTTGCAGAAGGTGTTAATTACGATGAAGATGTTGAAAATGGAGAAACATTTTATACAATAGGAGAATTAAGAAAGTGGTTTAATGAAAATGAATTAGGTGAAACGTCTAATCCTGCGTTTGGAGTAGAAGAGTATATAACGAGAATAGAAGAATACAAAGAAAGCGGAAATGAACTTAGTGATAGTCAAAAGAAACAATACAAGGAAGCTATGAGATTAAAAGGAAAAATTGAAGGGTATAAAAAATCACTAAATTCACATAGGGATATTTCAATTAAAAGGCGTAATGATAATATGCTTAATAAATTATTTGGTGCTAAAAATAATGATAGGATTTTGCCTGAAACAATAAAAGAAACAATAAATGAGGAAGCAAAGGGTTTAGAATTTGCTGAAACATTGGAAGATGGTGTAAGAGAAGAAGTAGAAATTAAGGAAGCTGAAATATCAAATAAAGAACAGCAAAAGCAAATTATAGATGAAGAGGTAAGATAATTAAATAGTGGGAAATACAAATTTTAAAAGAATCTCACATTTATATATTTAAGGAGGAATTATGAAAAAGACAGTATTAGTAACAGGAGCAGCGAGGGGTATTGGAAGAGCTATAGCAAAATTGTTTGCAGAAAACGATTATAATGTTTTGCTAAATTATAATAGTAGTGAGAAAATGGCAGG
>CAYXLQ010000057.1:0-2094 GCA_964465775.1 uncultured Clostridiaceae bacterium | reverse complement strand
AAAGCAGGAGTAATAGGATTTACAAAAGCACTTGCAAAAGAACTTGCAAGATCTAATATAACAGTAAATTCTATTGCACCAGGAGCAATATCTACAGATATGGTATATGATAATTATTCGGAAGAAGATTTAGATATAGTTAAAGCTGAAATCCCATTAAGAAGGTTTGGAAAACCCGAGGAAATAGCCGAACTAGCACTGTTTTTAGCTTCGGATAAGTCAAGGTATATTACAGGTCAAGTAATAAGTCCAAATGGTGGGAGCGTAATTTAAAAAGTGGAAGAACTAATATATACTAAACTAAATCAAATGAATATAGAATATGAAGTTATAGAGCATCAAGCAATATATAGTGAAAACG
The DNA here is from genome assembly GCA_964465775.1 of uncultured Clostridiaceae bacterium. GTDB lineage: Bacteria > Bacillota > Clostridia > TANB77 > CAG-465 > CALXJE01. The sequence goes on along the minus strand of CAYXLQ010000057.1, from coordinate 1,733 downwards.
AAGAAAATAGCGGAATGTTCCCAAGCAATATATTAATTGGAAAGAATTTATTTCTTAGAACTGCAAATAAGTCAGCTTATTATTTATATAGTTTACCACTTCATAAAAAAGCTGATCTTAAGAAACTTTCATCTAAATTAAATGAAAAAAGATTTAGCTTTGCAAACGAACAAGAATTAGAATACTTTATGAAAATAACTCCGGGGGCAGTCTCGTACTTAAATGTAATTACATCAGATTATTTAAATGGTGAGTACAAGAATGTTAAATATATAATTGATAAAAAGTTATTTTCAAAAGAAAAAATTGGATTTCATCCAAGTAAAAATTCTCTAACTGTAGTAACAACCCCAGATGTGATAGAAAAAATATATAACGAATATGATTTGGATTATAAGATTATGGAAGTATAATTAGGAGGAAATAAGTGAGATATAAAAGAGTATTAATAAAAATAAGTGGTGAAGCTCTTGCAAATGAAGATGGAAAAGGTATTAATAATGATAGACTTAATATAGTTTCAGATCAAGTTGTAAAGCTTCATAAGGCGGGAATACAAATTTGTATAGTAATAGGAGCTGGAAACTTCTGGAGAGGTAAGTATGGATATAACTATATGAAAAGAACCACTTCTGATTATATGGGTATGATGGCAACAACCATAAATTCACTAGCACTTCAAGATATTATAGAGAGCAAAGGAGTTCCTGTTAGAGTTCAAGCAGCAATTGAAATGAAACAAGTAGCAGAACCTTATATTGAAAGAAAAGCAGCCAGACATCTAGAAAAAGGCAGAGTTGTTATATTTGCATGTGGAACAGGTAACCCATATTTTACAACAGATACAGCTGCAGCACTTAGAGCTGTTGAAACAAAATCTGAAGTTATACTTCTTGCAAAAAATGTTGATGGAGTTTATAACATGGACCCAAAAGAAAGCAAAGAAGCAAAAAAATATAGTGATATAACATATATGAAAGTTATAAATGACAAATTAAGAGTTATGGATGCAACTGCGATTACATTATGCATGGAAAACAAGATACCGATACATGTTTTTGGACTTATAGAAAAAGACTCTATATGGCGAGTTGTAAATGGTGAAAATGTAGGAACAATTATAGCTCAATAGATAAAATGGGAGATACTAAAGTATCTTCTTTTTAAATATATATATATAAACTATAGAAAAGAGTAAACGAATATAGTATAATATATATATGTATGGGGGTGTAAATGGTTTCGACGGAGATTTTGAAATATAGATAGCGAGTAGTGGATTCTCGTGGGCCACTATAAAAACGAGAAAAAAATTTAAACGCAGATAACAATAGTTATGCAATGGCTGCTTAGTTTATAAGCACCACATCTAAGATGTCTTCGCCATAGGGATTTCATAGATGTCGATTAATATGGCAACAAAACTATTCTTTCTATTAGAATGGTGGGTATTTTAAATAGATACTGCTGCTGGTTCTGTAAATGTTATAAAGCAAGCAGGAAATTTTAAACATTTGCTGCACTCGGAGAAGTCTATGTGGATAGGTTTTCGGACAGGAGTTCGACTCTCCTCACCTCCACCATATTAAATAAATAGTAATATTATTAAGTTATACAATAAGGCCATTATTGTATAGCTTTTATTTTACAAATTAAAATATTACAAAAATATTACAAAAAAAGAATACTGTTCATAATGTTTGCAAATAATTATCATTAATTGTATATTTATA
>CAYXLQ010000056.1:2002-7536 GCA_964465775.1 uncultured Clostridiaceae bacterium | reverse complement strand
CCTTCAGTTACACTTTTTACCCTTTTAGATACTAATATAACTGGAACTGGATTTGTTGTATGAGAAGTAATTATATCTCCTGTTTTCAAATCTACCATTTCTTCACAATTACCATGATCCGCTGTTATAATTGCTTCTCCACCAACTTCTTCAAGCTTTGCTATAACTTTACCTACGCACTTATCTACAGCCTCTACTCCTTCTATTGCCTTTTCTAAATTACCTGTGTGTCCTACCATATCTCCATTTGCATAGTTAATTATTATAACATCAAACTTTTTACTATCAATTGCTTCTATTACTTTGTCAGTTATTTCATATGCAGACATTTCGGGGTGCTCATCATAAGTAGATACCTTTGGTGATTGTATCAGGATTCTTTCTTCTCCATTATATTTTTTTTCTTCTCCGCCATTAAAGAAAAATGTAACATGAGCATATTTCTCTGTTTCAGCAATACGTAATTGTGTCTTTCTATTTTTACTTAAATATTCTCCGAGTGTATTTTCAACTTTATCTTTTTTATATACAACTTCAATGTTATTAAATGTTTTATCATATTCTGTCATTGTTACAAACTTTATATTGTTTTTCTTGCTTTTTCTTTCAAATTTATCAAATGTAGTTTCTACAATAGCTCTTGTAAGTTCTCTACCTCTGTCTGATCTAAAGTTAAAGAATATTACTGCATCATTATCTTTAATCTTTCCTATAGGTTCACTATTTTCATCTATTATGACAATAGGCTTTATGAATTCATCAAATTCTTGAGCCTCATATGAATTTTCAATTGCTTTTTGTACAGTTTTAAAATTTTCGCCTTCACCTAAAACAATAGCATCATATGCTTTTTCAACTCTTTCCCATCTATTATCCCTATCCATTGCATAAAATCTTCCAGAAATAGTTGCTATTTTCCCTACTCCTATTTCTTTACATTTTGTCTCTGTTTCTTTTAGATAATCCATACCTGCTGTAACCGGTGTATCCCTGCCATCCATAAAAGCATGTATATATACATTTTCTATATCATTTTCTTTGGCTAGTTTTAGTATGGCATATAAATGTTCTATATGTGAATGTACTCCTCCATCTGAAAGAAGTCCCATTAAATGAAGTGAGCTATTGTTTTCTTTTATATGTTTAATAACATTTTTAAATGCTTCTTTTTCAAAAAATCTAGCTTCTTTTATTTCTTTTGTAATTAACGCTAAATCTTGGTATATAATTCTTCCTGCTCCCATAGTCATATGCCCTACTTCAGAATTACCCATTTGCCCTTCTGGAAGCCCTACCGCAAGTCCTTTTGCATCTAGAATAGAGTTAGGGTACTCATTTAACAAACGTTCTAAATTGGGTGTTTTAGCTTGTTTATAGGCATTTCCTTCTTCTTCTTCAGTTAACCCTATACCATCTAAGATCATAATCATATATTGTTTTTTACTCATAAAATACTCCTTACGTTTTTTATTTACTACATTATTGCACTGCGTTTATTATTTCTATAAATTCTGCTTTTAAACTGGCTCCACCTACTAGTGCCCCATCAATATTAGGCATATTAAGTATTTCCTTTGCATTTCCAGAATTAACGCTTCCTCCGTATTGTATCCTAATTTTTTCAGCTACTTCTGTTGAATAAAGACCTTTTATTATTTCTCTTATATATTTACACATTTCTTCTGCTTGGGCTGATGTTGCTGTTTTGCCTGTACCAATTGCCCAAACTGGCTCGTAAGCAATGATAGACTTTGAAGCCTCTAATGTTTTGACGTCTTTAAATGCTTCTTCTATTTGTTTTTTTACTACATCAAAGTAAGTATTTTTTTCTCTTTCGTTAAGAACTTCACCTACACAAATAATAGGTATCATCTCTGTTTCTAAAACTTTCTGTAATTTTTTATTTATTGTTTCATCAGTTTCATTAAAATATTGTCTTCTTTCACTATGACCTATAATACAATAGTCTAATTCTAGCTCTTCTAACATTTTTGTACTAACTTCTCCTGTATATGCACCGTTATCTGCAAAATGAACATTTTGAGCTCCAATCTTAATGTTTGTCCCCTTTGTTTCCTCTTTAACTTTGCTAAGTGCTAAATATTGTGGACATATACCAACATCTACTATTTTTGTATTCATATGGTGTTTCATATTGTTTATAAATTCTAGAGATTCTTTTATCGTATTATTCATCTTCCAGTTTCCTACAATTACTTTTTTCCTAGTCATAAACTTACCCCTCTTCTTTTAATTTTCTTCAATGTGCATTACAATATCCTCATCTTTTATCCAAGATGGTTCTGATTCTTTTTTGATAAACTTAAACTTTACTGTTCCTTTACTATCTATATTCCAGTTTCCTACCCAAAGTGTTGGAATTGAAATTCCAATTTTACTCCAGTCATCTTTTTTAAGCTCTTTGTTTAGTTCTTTTATTTTCACTTTTAAAGTAGACTCATTAACTACATTGCTTTCTAATAATAGCTTTGAAATGGTTTCTTGTAGTTTTGAAACCTCCATCAAAAATTCTTCTTTACGACCTTCTTCTTGATATACAGTTTTTAACTTGCTTATATTTTTATTTGAACGATACCTAGCTTTAGTCACATTAGGTTTAAAGGTTCCTGAACTCGGCAAAAATATGCATAAAAATATTACTGCAATCGCCACTATTAATATAATTATGTTTCTGACTAATATATTTAAATTTACTTTAAACCTCATATCAATTATACCCCTTATAATTATTTATCCATTAATGCTTTTATTCCTGGAAGTTCTTTTCCTTCCATAAATTCTAATGAAGCTCCTCCTCCCGTTGATACATGACTCATTTTTTCTTCAAGTCCAAACTTTGAAACTGCAGCTGCACTATCTCCCCCACCAATAATACTTATTGCATTGCTGTTTGCTAGTACTTCTGCTATTTCTTTTGTTCCTTTTGCAAAATTATCAAATTCAAACACGCCTACAGGACCGTTCCATACAACTGTTCCAGCATTTATTATTATTTCTTTATATTTTTCTATGGTTTTAGGACCTATATCAACACCTTCATAACTTTCTGGTATCTGATTAGTTTCTACAACCATTGTGTTCGCATCATTTGAAAAATCATCTGCAACTAGAGAATCTGAAGGCATAATAAATTGTATGCCTTTTTCTTTTGCTTTTTCTAAGATTTCCTTAGCTACATCTAGTTTATCATTTTCACAAATTGATTTTCCTATATTTCCACCCAGTGCCTTTATAAAAGTATATGTCATTCCTCCTCCAATAAGTACAATATCTACTTTATCAAGTAATGCTGTTATAACTGCAATCTTACTCGAAACTTTAGCACCTCCAAGTATTGCAACAAGTGGTCTTATTGGATTATTTATGCTTTTATCTAATGCCTCTAGTTCTTTTTCAATTAAAAATCCACATACTGCAGGTAAATATTTTGCTACTCCATACGTAGATGCGTGTGCCCTATGTGCTGTTCCAAATGCATCATTTACATATACTTCTGCAAGTGATGCTAATTCTTTTGAAAAAGTATCGTCACATGCTTCTTCTTCTTCAAACATTCTAACGTTCTCAAGTAATACTACGTCTCCGTTACTCATTTTATTTACTTTTTCTTTTACATTCTCTCCTATTATTTCTTCTAGAAGGTCCACCTTTTTAGCTAGTAGCTCTTCAAGTCTAGTAGCTACTGGTTTGAGACTAAGCTTTTCTTTTGTTTTACCAATATGTGAACATAATATTACCTTTGCTTCATTTTCAATCAAATAATTAATCGTTCTCATAGATTCTAATATTCTTTTATCATTTGTAATTGTTTTTTTTGTTTCTAAATCTAACGGTACATTAAAATCACATCTTACAAGAACTCTTTTACCTTTTACTTCAATATCTTGTACACTTTTTTTTGATAGCATATATTCCTCCTCATTTATAAGCATATAAATACTTTTAGGCTCAAGAATTGAGCCTAAAACCATATTAGTTTATGCGTTATCTACACTTTCCATATGAGCTATTAAATCAACAATTTTATTTGAATAACCCCATTCATTATCATACCAAGATACTAATTTTACAAAATTATCATTTAAACTAATACCTGCTTTGATATCAAATATTGATGTGTGTGGATCATGTATAAAATCAGAAGACACTACCTCTTCATCTGTATAACTCATTATTCCTTTTAGTTTATCATCGCATGCTTCTTTTATCTTTTCTACAATGTCTTCATAAGTTGCTGCCTTTTCTAATCTACATGTTAAATCTACTACTGAAACATTAAGTGTTGGAACCCTAAAAGACATTCCTGTTAATTTTCCTTCTAATTCTGGGATTACTTTCCCAACTGCTTTTGCGGCTCCTGTTGCTGAAGGAATAATATTATATGTAGCTGCTCTTCCACCTCTCCAATCCTTTGCAGTAGGTCCATCGACTGTTTTTTGAGTTGCAGTTACTGAATGTACTGTAGTCATTAATCCCTCTGCTATTCCAAAATTATCATTTATTACCTTAGCTAGAGGTGCTAAACAGTTTGTAGTACAAGATGCATTTGAAACTACTTTCATATCACTTGTGTATTTATCATTATTTACTCCCATAACAAACATTGGTGCATCTTTTGAAGGTGCAGATATTATTACTTTTTTTGCTCCTCCTGTAAAGTGTGCTGATGCTTTTTCTGTAAGTGTAAATACTCCTGACGATTCTACTATATATTCTGCTTCCGCTTCACTCCAAGGAATTTCATTTGGGTCTTTGTAGTTATATACCTTTATTGTTTTCCCATCAATTACTAAATTCCCATCTACAACTTCTATGCTTTTATCTAGTTTTCCATGAATGGTATCATATTTTAACATATATCTCATATAATCAGTCTCAATAAATGGGTCATTTATTGCTACTACGTCTATGTCTTCCCTTTCAAGTGTTGCTCTAAGCACTAATCTTCCAATTCTTCCAAATCCATTAATTCCTACTTTTACCATATCTTTCATACCTCCTAAATATATAATTGTATTTTACATCACATACTTTTCTTTTGCAATATATTCTGTACTTTTTTTAAGGCTTTATACCATAATAGTATAAATTAGGTAAGAAAAAGGCCAGGAAAAATTTCCTGACCTGTTGAGAGCTAGAAACTGTATCTAGCAGTTACTGCCTTAGAAGTATTACCTGATTCATTAACCGCAATACCAGCTCTTATTTCAATTTCACCTGCTGATGGATTGCCATCAGTTTGAATAATGATCTGAAATGTTCTACTATCTACTTTAATGATTTCCTGAATAGCTACATTTCCGGGGAGTCCTCGTATATCTGCAGCAGTTAGACTGAAATTACAACCAAACTCGTTAACCTCTACTAAAATCGAATACTCTCCGCCACCATAATTGTCAATTAAAACTTTAATTACTGGCACTGTTTTGTCCACTGATTGACTAGGTGTTTCAACTATTGGTGTTGGTGTGCTTTCAGGAATTACTGGTGCTTCAATTATCGGTGTTGGTGTG
>CAYXLQ010000056.1:0-1902 GCA_964465775.1 uncultured Clostridiaceae bacterium | reverse complement strand
TTTCAGGAATTACTGGTGCTTCAATTATCGGTGTTGGTGTGTTTTCAGGAATTACTGGTGCTTCAATTATCGGTGTTGGTGTGTTTTCAGGAATTACTGGAGTTGTATAAGGTTGAGGTGTATTAGTTGGGTCTTCTGTAACCACTGGAATCGTTGTCGGTATTGGCTCTTCAGTTACGTTAATATTATTGGTATACGTCTCTGGAGCACTAACTCTAATGTTTATTACTTTTTCGACATACGATCCATCTGTTGCTTTTAAAACTAAATATGCCACTCCTACTCTATCTGTCATCGCTGTAATACTGTTTCCATTAAGTGTTACACAATCTCCTGTCAGCTCCCATGTTAGGTTTTTATTTGTTGCATTTGCAGGATATACAGTTGGATTGATTGTTGCACTTTCTCCTCCTATAAGCATTATGCTTGTAGAATTAACACTAATTTGACTAACTTTTATATCCCTGGCAATATCAGTATCCTTAACGCTAACTGAATAGTTTAAAACCAAATTCGAACCATCTGTTGTTGTTCCTCTTAGGTAAGCATTTCCAGCTCTTAATCCCTCAATTCGAACCGTCCCTTCGTTAACATATACTACTCTTACGCTTCCACTACCATCAGTAGCTTCCCACAAAATATTCTTGTTAAATGCATCATAGGGTCTTATATTTGCAACAACATCTATTTGTTCTCCTACATTTACATTAACATAAGAAGACGTCTGTGAAAAAGAAGTTATTCTTTTATTGTTGTTTCCAGAAACTTGTTCCATTGTATGGTATCCCATTATTCCTGCATATTCTGTTCCAACTTGGATATCATGTTTTTGCAAGTCATATGAAATACTTACAAAAGTTGTCATGATTTTAAAAGTTTGTGCTGTTGTTACCTGCATATCAGGTGCAAAGTTTCTATAGCCTATACCATCCACAATGTTATACTCTTTTGCTGTATTAGCATCATAGTATCCCCAATGGCTTTGATCAACATCATCAAAATTGTTGCTATATGCATTGTAGTTATATGGAATGTCTCCTATAAGTTTTTTGAACCTAACTGCCAATGCTGTAAATTCAACTCTTGATAACTCTTTTTCAAGTTGAGCAGTTAGCTGTCCATTGACTACTATTCCTTTTAATACTCCCATTGCTTGAAGAAGTGCCATCCCCTTTTGTATTTCGTATAAATCCAATCTATTGTTTGATATAAATGCATTACCATAGTTAAGATCTACAAAGTTATTGTTGTAATTGTATTCCATCATTCCTAGTCTATTGTTTTTAGTTTGCAATGATTTATACATTGAAACAAGAATGTGTCCCCGTTGTACAGTCATATCTAGTCCTCTTACCTCATAAGCATCCCATTCATTCATTAAAGGGGAAACCCAGTGGTTTGTAGAAACATATGCTCCTACTGTTGTTGTTACTGTCATCAGTATCATTACTACCATTACCATAAATTTTCTCATCATTTTTTTGCTCTCCTTTATAATTTTATTTTTATAATTATATATATAAACGTCTTAAACCATATTTCTATCATTTAAGACTATTATTTTATATCAATAAAACTTACTTTGAAGTTCTATCCTTTCCACTTAACATAATGATATTATACCATATTTATGTCTACTTTGCAACCGCTTTATCCAAAATTTGCTATTTCATAACCAATTTACGATTCGAAATTTTTATACTTTTTTTCTTGAATAATGTTTTTGAATATGATATCCTTTTTTGTGTGTTTTATAAGGAGGCATTTATATGAATAAAAAATTTAAGGGTGTATCATTAATTGTATTAGTGATTACAATAATTATTATGATAGTCTTAGCTGGGGCAATCATATTATCATTAAACAGTAGTAATATTATAGGTAAAGCAAGTGAAGCTAAGA
>CAYXLQ010000055.1:0-7637 GCA_964465775.1 uncultured Clostridiaceae bacterium | reverse complement strand
ACTACAATTAGAAATATAATGGGATTTATTAAAGCTGATGCTGGAAAATGTTCCATAAATGGATTGGATTGTTTTAATAATGTTTCCGAGATTCAGAAAGATATTGGATATATTCCGGGTGAAATAGCTTTTATGACAGGGATGACAGGAATTGAATTCATTAAATTTATGGCTGATTATAGAGGCTTAAAAGACTTAACAAGAGCCTATGAATTAATAAAAATGTTTGATTTAGATATAAAAGGAAAAGTTAAAAAGATGTCAAAAGGAATGAAACAAAAATTAGGTATAGTGGTAGCTTTAATGCATAATCCACAAATACTCATTTTAGACGAACCAACAAGTGGACTTGATCCTTTAATGCAAAAAACATTTATCGAATTAATTAAAGAAGAAAAGAAGAAAGGGAAGACTATACTTATTTCTTCACACATGTTTGAAGAAATAGAAAAAACCTGCACAATAGTTTCCATTATTAAAGATGGGAAGATTGTTGCAATAGATGATATAGAAAAACTAAAGAAAACTAAGAATAAGAAATATACAATTTATTTTAATAATTTAAATAAAATTCAAAAATTTATAAAAGAAGAATTGGAAATTTCTAAAGTGAATGGTAATAAAGTTACCGTTATTATAAAAAACAATATGAATAAGTTTATAGAAATTTTAACTAAATATGATATAGCTGATATTGAAGAAGAAAATCAAAGTCTTGAAGACATATTTATGGAATATTATGGAGGTGACAAAAATGATTAATTGGCCGTTATATAAACAGGGAATAAAAACAAATTTTAAATTGTTTTTGGTTTTTATTGCTATATTAACACTATATACTACTATGGTTATCTCTATGTTTGATCCAAAACTAGCCGAGACATTAGAAGAATTTTTCAGAATAATGCCTGATGTGATGTCAATGATGGGAATGAATGGGGATGTTACAAATTTAAATAGTTTTATAGTAACTTACCTTTATGGATTTATATTCATAGTATTTCCTATGATTTTTTCAATAATCCTAGTGAACAAATTAATAATATCACACATTGATAGAGGCTCAATGTCATACTTACTTGCTTCACCTAATAGTAGGCAAAAAATAATAGTTACACAATTAAAAGTTATTGGAACATATCTTTTTGTATTAATTCTTTATTCTACTGTATTATCTATTATTACATGCCAATTAATGTTTCCTAATGAATTAAATGTATTATCGTTTTTTATTTTAAACATTGGAGTGTTAATTTTTCATTATGTTTTAAATGGAATAGGTTTTCTTGCATCTTGTGTATTTAATGACGCTAAAAATGCATTATTAATTGGTATAGGATTTCCTATAATGTTTTTTATAATTCAAATGCTTGTTAATATGGGAGGAAAATTAGAAAAGTTTAAATATATAACATTATTTACATTATTTGATGCTATGGGGCTTATAAATAGAATGACACCAGCATATTATGGGATTGCAATACTATTAATAATTGCTATAGTTTTATATGGCACTGGAATTATAATCTTTAAAAAAAGAGATTTATCAGTATAATCAATAATGAATTTATACTAAAAAAGGAGGTTGTTTAATACTACCTCCTTTTTTATATTATATTATATTATATTATTGAATTATAAATGATACATCATCTAAATCCAAGGATTGATTTCCCTCTGCTGTAACTGTAAACTTAATTTCCGCCTCCGTTGCCCCAATAGGTGCTTGAATTGTAACACCTCTATAAAATCCAAAAGTCCTGTTGCTATTGGATAAATCCTGATCATTTACATTTATTTGTAATCCAAGGACTTCAGTGTCTGTAGGAATTAAAAAGGTAACTGTAGTTTCTATTGCAACTTGAGCTCCTTCACCATGAGCGAAAAATGAAAGTTCATAAAAGCAACCCGCATTAATTGGTATAATCTGAGATAGATCAGATCCGTCAGTCAAATTAACTGATGAATTACCAGAATGGACACGTCCTTGTTGGGTAACTTCAGAAATATCATCTGGTGTTGTTGTAATCCATCCATTTGGAATATCATCAGTAAACGATTCCATTGTACCGTTTGTAACAAGTTCTCCTGTTGATACACAAGAACATTCACACGTACCTGTAGGTCCTTGCGGGCCGGTATTGCCTTGGGGCCCGGTATTGCCTTGAGGACCTGGACGTCCCTGAGGACCCGGAGATCCAGGGGGACATTTCGTACAACATTTTATACAACAATGATTGGAACAACTTTTATGATCATCACAATGTTTATTATATTCTTCGCGTTTATCATATGTTTTGTTAAAAGTATTCATCAATAGTACCTCCTTATACTATAAGGTAGAATTATCTACCTTATAATATAATATTCAAGAATACCATAAATATTATATGTTTATTAATTATATTAATTTAAGAACAAATATAAATATTGTATTGAGGAATGCAAATTGTAATACTTTTTATGTTTGTTTAAGTGTGGTTTGCAAATCTTGATTTTAATAATAAGATTTATAGTAATTAATTATTAAGTAATATTCTACATTGTATGTGAATAATGTTTACAGAGGAAGAAATAATATGGAAAAAGAAATTGAATTAAAAGAAAATTATGGTAGCATTCCCAAAATAGGGGATGTTGCACCTAGATTTAAAGCTAAAACTACACAAGGTGATATAAGTTTCCCTGAAGACTACAAAGATAAATGGGTAATATTATTTTCACATCCAGCAGATTTTACACCTGTATGTACTACAGAGTTTATGAAATTTGCTAGTATGCAAGAAGAGTTAAAAGAAATGAATGTAGAACTAATTGGACTTTCAATAGATAGTCTTTATGCACATATTGCTTGGCTTAGGACTATTAAAGAAAAAATCAAGTGGAATGGACTTGAAAATATTGAGGTGAAATTTCCATTGATTGAAGATATAAAAATGGATATTGCTAATAAGTTTGGAATGATATCACCTAATCAATCAACAACTCAAGCTGTAAGAGCTGTCTTTTTTATTGATCCCAATAGTATTATTAGAACTATAATGTATTACCCTGCATCATTAGGACGTAATTTTGATGAAATAAAAAGAGTTGTTCAAGGTTTGCAAAAATCAGATAAAGAAGGAATTGCTACTCCTGCTGATTGGAGACCAGGCGATGATGTGATTCTTCCAGCACCAGGTTCATGCGGCTTAGCAGAAGAAACAATGGCGAAGAAAAATGATGAAGTTTATTGTTTAGATTGGTTTTTATGTTTTAAAAAAGAAAAAAACAAATAGCTTAAAATGCATTAGATTAAACAAAAAGCAGTATAGATAATTTTCTATATTGCTTTTAAATAATTTAATTGGGCTTTTCTTCTTTTTTCATTTTTCCAAATATGTAAGAGGTTATTAATCCAATTACAAATAGTCCAATTCCTACATATGAAGCAATATTGTTTCTTAAAGAAACAAAACTACCTTCAGTTGTCTTAAGTATAGTAGGAGTTATGGATAAAAAGAATCCAAAAAGCACAGAAAAAGTAGCCGTATAATATTTTTTAATCATCAAGTTTATAACACTAGATAATGCAAATACACTTGCTAACATACCTATTATAGCAGGAACATATATACTAAAGTTAAAGTTTGATAGGGAAGTTAGTTTTAACCACTGCTCATATAATCCTAAAGCCGATAAAGTTGCAGCACCATCAATACCAGGAACTATAGTCGCACTCATTCCTACAAAACCAAGCAAAAACGCTTTAATAAAGTTAAGAGTTGTTACGGGTTTAAAAAAGGTATTATTAAATGTAAATATGTATGATCCTATTATAAAAGCAATTAATAAAAGAATATAATGAAGAGGTTTAAGTTTACCTTCTTTTTTTGTCTCCTTATAGAACAGTGGAATAGTTCCAATTATAAGACCTAAAAAAGCAAGTCTAGTTTGAAGTTCGAAGTTTTCCAAAGTAAACTCAATAAGTCTGCTAAACAATACTACACCAACTAACATTCCTATTCCGATTGGAAGAAAAAACAATATGTTTTTTTTGAAATTTTTAAACAGATTAGCTAAAGAATCAATTACTTTATGATATAATCCTAGTATAACTAACAAAACACTACCGCTAAGGCCAGGAGATATACCACCAACACCTACTACTATACCTTTTAAAAATAACATTAAAGATTCCATCTTTTTCCTCCTTGTAATACATAGTATTATAATTCAAAAGTATGCTTTTGTAAAATGTTTTATACAAGAAAAGTTAAGTTCCATATTAAAGTATAAAAATATGTTTATCATAGATAAGAAAAAGCCTAAAGCAAAGAGCTGATAGAAGCTATAATATAAATTATATATGTTTACTTATTGATACTGTTTTTTTCTAAATTTAGTAGGAAATCTTTTTTATCTAGTCCACCAGCATAACCAACTAACTTGTTATTTGTACCTAACACCCTATGACAAGCAACTACAACTGCAATAGGATTTCTATTACACGCCATTCCTACTGCTCTATATGCTTTTGGAGACCCTATTTTTATTGCTATTTCTTTATAGGATCTTGTTTCTCCATAAGGAATATTAATTAATGCATTCCAAACTTTATTTTGGAATGTTGTTCCAGAAAGGAACAGTGGGAGATCAAAAGAAGATCTAGAATTGTTGAAGTATTCATTTAATTGTTCTTTTACCATTAATATATTTTGTGTTTCTTCCTTTTTACCGTCTATAATAGATTTTATTCCAAATTCAATATTAGTAATATGCTTTTTTTCTTCAACGATTGTTAGATACCCTATTGGAGTATTATAACTATAATATGAATGCATAAAATCCTCCTTAATACAATTTTATAATTTTATGTTATAATATCATAGTAAAGTACAAAAGAAAATAAAAAGATAGCAAGAGTTTACAAAAGTTTAAGTATAGAATATAATCAAATCAAAATATTCATAAGAGGTGAATTTATGTTTAACAAAAGATATGATGGAAGAAGAATAAAAAAACTAGATGCTTTTCACAAAATTATTCCTTACATAATGAAGACAAGGGTGGATTCACAAGTTTTTTTTGAAGAAAAAATATATGTGGATAATATTTCTAAATATATTAAAGAGAAAAGGAAAGAGGGTATAAGAATTTCCACAATGGAAGTTGTTATAGCAGCATGTGCAAGAATGATGCACGAAAGACCAGGCGTAAATAGATTTATAATGAATAGAAGGATATATGCAAGAAATATGACTTGGGTTTCACTTGCTATTAAAAAGCAACTTTCGGATGAAGCTGTAGAAACTACAGTGAAATTTGAAATAAAACCCCAAGATAACATCTTTGATGTTTCTAATCAAATAAATGAAGTTATTGTAGAAAATAAAAAAGAAACAACAAAAAATAATGCAGATAAGCTAGCAAATTTCATAATGTCTTTTCCAAATATTATAATTAAAGGCCTTGTAGAGTTGATAATGTGGATGGACAAACATAATATATTGCCAAAAGCAGTTATAAAAGCATCGCCTTTGCATACATCACTATTTATAACAAATGTTGGTTCAATAGGTATTGCTCCAATATATCACCATATATATGAATTTGGTACAACAAGTATATTTCTTGCAATGGGAAGAAGAGAATTTGAAAAGCTAGAAGATGGCACAATAAAAAAATATATGCGTTTAAAGGTTGTTGCAGATGAAAGAATATGCGATGGTTTATACTATGCTAGGTCGTTATCGGTATTGAATAAATACATGCAAAATCCACACTTGCTTGAAATTCCGATGGAAAAAGCAGTTGAAGATTTACAATAAACAATTTAGTATTTAAAGTGTTTTATAATTATTCGAAATGGTAATAAAAGATATAAAAACACACATGATACTTTGTATATAACAGATAAGGAAGGATATAAAAGATGGGAATGATACTTAATATTATACTTATGGCTATAGGATTAATATTATTAATAAAGGGAGCCGATATTTTTATAGAAGAAGGTTCTAAGATTGGTAAAATATTTAATGTAAGTGAAATACTTATGGGGCTTACGTTTGTTTGTATAGGAACAAGCTTACCAGAACTATTTCTTTCTGTGAATGCCTCATTAAAGAATAGTTCGGATATGGTAATAGGAAACATTGTTGGTACAAACATTTTAAATATGTGTTGTGTACTAGGTCTAATTTGTATAATGAATCCATTGAGACTTTTAAGGGAAACTATTAGAAAAGATATGCATATGAGTTTGCTAAGTAGTATATTATTAACGTTATTACTTATAGATTCGTATGTAGCAAATACAACAGAAAATATAATTTCACGTGCAGATGCAGGAATTTTATTAATGTTTTTTGTTATATTTATGTATTATACACTATACCAGTTTGGTGAATACATGAGAGATAAAAGAGAAAAAAAACATAGTAAGAGGTTAGAAAACAAAGAAAGTGGTATAGAAGAAAAAAATAAAAAGACACCTAAAAAGTTTTCTCCAAGAACTAAGAAAAAGATATTAAAGCACTTAGTGATAGCTATAATAGGAGCAGCAATGGTATATTATGGAGCGGAATTAGTAGTGTCGAATGCAGTTCAAGTTGCTAAGTTCTTAGGGGTGAGTGAAACACTTATTTCTGTAACAATTATAGCAATTGGAACTTCTTTACCAGAACTTACAACAGCTTTGGTAGCATTAAAGAAAGATAAAGTTAATATTGCAGTAGGAAATGTTATAGGAAGCAATATGTTTAACACATTACTTGTTATAGGAACAGCAGCTTTTGTAAAGCCGGTTAAACTTAATGATAGCAGTCTTTTTGTAGATTGTTTTGTGTTTGTACTAGTTTGCCTAGTACTAGTATTATTTACGAAAAGAAAACCTATAATTGCTAGAGGAGAGGGGCTAACATTAATTGGTATATATATAGTATACATATCTTATGTTATATATAGGTTATAACAACAATTTTAATTTGAGTGTAATTTATAAAAATATAAATTTGATAGATAATCTAATAATGGTAAGAGGGTGAGAATATGAAAAAAATAAAGAAGGACTTTCCTTAATAACATTAGGAATAACAATATCAGTAATGATATTTATAGCTGGTGCAGTAATACTATCGATGTCAGGTGAAGGAATCTTTAATAAGGCGGACGAAGCAGTATTTAGGGATGAAGTAAAGGCAATAAGTGAAGCTATGGAACATAAGATAATGATAGGGCTAGTAAGGGATGATGACTATGATAATGTTGAAAATTTCACAAGTGGTGAATACCTAATAAGTGATATGGATAATGATTTAAAATCTGTTATACGAGGGGATTTAAATGATGATATCTCTGTATATAAATATTACATTTTAGATATGCAAAAAATAGTAGAAAATTATGGAGTACCTAAAGGCACTAGGGGATATGGGGAAACAGAAGATGACATTTATATAATAGAAGAAGAAACAAGAAATATATATTATGTTAAAACCCCATATACATTTGCTTCTAAAAAGGCACAAGAATCACCAGAAAATATGGGATTAGAAATGATAGAAGCACCAGGACTTAACATTATGTCAACAGGATATTCTTATGGATTATACTACTTAAGAGATGGAACCTTTTATTTTTCCATTGAAGATAAT
>CAYXLQ010000054.1:0-7771 GCA_964465775.1 uncultured Clostridiaceae bacterium | reverse complement strand
ATGCATTAAAACTTTTTAATTTCATTGTAAAAGATTAGGTTGTAGAATTACATAAGTTATAGTATAATAACATAAACAAAAGAATAGAGGAGAGTTATAATGTTTGAAATTTTCACACGTGATGGTTTATTAGGAATTCTATATTTTTTACCAGCTTTATTGATTTCACTTTCAATACATGAATTTGGTCATTCATTAGTCGCGTATAAATTAGGAGACAAAAGTCAAAAAGCACAAGGAAGACTTACCTTGTCACCATTTGCACACATAGATTTAATGGGTTTAATTTTTATACTTATTTTTAGGTTTGGATGGGGAAAACCTGTTGTATATGATGATAGAAATTTTAAAAACAAATCAAAAGGAAGTATGTTAGTATCACTTTCAGGACCATTATCTAATGTTTTACTGGCAATAGTATTAACTATAGTTATGAAAATATTATATGAATTTGGAATAACAATGGAAACTATAAATTCAAACATAGGTAGTATACTTTACTATATGTTATTGCTAGCAATACAATTTAATGTAATATTTGCAGTATTTAATATGCTGCCAATACCACCGTTTGATGGATATAAAGTCTTATATTATTTCTTACCATTAAAAGCAAAAATGTGGGTAAATAGATATGAAAGATATGGAATAATATTACTTATAGTTTTACTAATTACAAGATTGTATGTTGTGTTAATCTTACCTGCATATACATTAGTAAATTGGCTATTAAACATTATTTTAACGATATAATCTTATTAAATTAGAAAGAAGGAGAAAAATGATTATACTAGGGATAGAGACAAGCTGTGATGAGACTTCTATAAGCATATTAAGGAATGGAAAAGAAGTTCTAGCTAATATAGTTTCTTCGCAAATAGATATACATAAAGAATTTGGAGGAGTTGTACCAGAGATAGCTTCAAGACATCATATTAAAAATATAGCATATGTACTTGAGGAATCACTTTTAACAGCGCAAATGGAGCTAAAAGACATTGATGCTATAGCTGTGACAGTTGGACCAGGACTTGTAGGTGCACTTCTTGTAGGAGTTTCATATGCAAAAAGTTTATCATATGCATTAAATATTCCTCTTATACCAGTACATCATATTTCAGGTCATATAGCAGCAAATTATATTAGTCATAGAGACTTAAAACCACCATTTATAACATTGGTGGTATCTGGTGGTCACTCGCATGTTATAAAAGTAGAAGATTATACAAAGTTTAAAATACTTGCTAGAACTCGTGATGATGCAGCAGGAGAAGCCTTTGATAAAGTTGCAAGGGTATTAGGATTAGGATATCCGGGAGGCCCTTTAGTTAGTAAACTTGCAGAAAAAGGAGAGGCTACATATAAACTACCAACAACAAAATTTGAAAACATGGACTTTAGTTTTAGCGGAATAAAAACAGCAGTACTTAATATTGCAAACAAAGAGAAAGAAAACTTTAGAAAAGAAGATATGGCAGCAAGCTTTGAAGAAAATGTTTGTAAGGTGCTTGTTGAACATACACTTACTTTAATGGAAGAAGAAAACATTAATAACGTAGCGCTTGCAGGAGGAGTAGCGGCCAATAGAAGATTAAGAGAATTATTAATAGAAAGAACTAAAGAAAAAGGGTATAAAGCGTATATACCAGAACTTAAATATTGTACAGATAATGCAGCAATGATAGCTTCGGCAGGATATTATAATTATAAAGCGGGAATAATATCAAATGACTTAGGATTAAATGCTAAAGCAAGTATGAATATTGAGGAGGGGATGTAGTGGCAATTTATGCTATATCGGATTTACATTTATCACTTAATGATGAAAAAAAATCAATGGAGGTATTTGGAGAAGATTGGAAAGACTATGTTTCTAAAATTAAAAAGAATTGGAAAAACACTGTAAAGGAAGAGGATACTGTACTTATTGCGGGAGATATTTCATGGGGATTAAATATCGAAGAAGCAAAAAAAGACTTTGAATTTATAAATAAGCTTCCAGGAAAAAAAATAATAGTCAAAGGTAATCATGATTATTATTTCTCTACAAGAAAAAAAGTTGAGAGCTTTTTAAATGAAAATAATTTCAATACCATAAATATACTTCACAACAATTCATTTGTAGTCAATAATATTGTAATATGTGGTACGAGAGGTTGGGGAAATACAGGAGATGCATTCCAAGGTGCTGATGATCAGAAGATCTTGCAAAGAGAAATAGGAAGGCTTAAAATATCTCTAGATTCAATACATAAAGAAGATAAAAATAAGGATGTAATTGTCATGACACATTTTCCACCCTTTAATCATGAGTTTCAAAAACTACTAAAAGAATATAATGTAAGAAAATGTATCTATGGTCACTTACATGGAAAAGGACACTATATGGTAAGAGAAGGAAACATTGATGGAATAGAATATATAATGGTATCAGGAGATTATACAAAGTTTAAATTAGTTAAAATTTACAAATAGAAATCATGCAAAAGTCAAGCTTACAACAAATTGTTTTAAATTGCATAAAAACCATTGTTATGATATAATATGGCAATAAATACGAAGGAGGATATATGTATGAAATGTATTTTATTATGTGCAGGATATGCAACTAGACTTTTTCCACTTACAGAGAATTTCCCTAAGATGTTATTAGATATAGGAGGGAGGCCATTACTTGACTATACAGTAGATCAAGTAAATACAATAGATGAAATAGATGAAATATATGCAGTAACTAACAATCGTTATGCAAAGCATATTGAAGAATGGGCAAAATCAAAAAACAATGTAAAACCTATTACAGTTATTAATGATGGTTCGAATTCTAATGATGATAGATTAGGAGCAATTGGTGATATAAAATATACAATTGATAAAATGAAAATAGACGATGATTTAGTAATAATTGCAGGTGATAATTTATTTACATTTGATCTTAGAGATGCAATTGATTATAGCAAAGAAAAAAATGCACCGGTTGTGTGTGTAAAGGCAAGTGATGATATTGAATTACTAAGAAGAGTTGGAATAGCAGAAGTAGATGAAACAGGAAGAATAATAGGATTTGAAGAAAAACCACAAAATCCGAAAAGTAATTTATGCACATATGCAGAATATATTTATCCGAAGGAAGTTGTAAAGTACTTTGATGAATATATAGAGCAAGGGAACCCAATTGATGCACCAGGTAATTTTGTTGCATGGCTTTATAAAAAGACAGACACATATGCATTCGAGTTTGATGGAGAATGTTACGATGTTGGAACTCATGAAAGCTTAAAAGAAGTAAGCGAACTATACAGAAGAAAAAATGAAGAAAAATAGTATATAGTAAGATAGAAATTGGGGAAAATAATGAAAAAGAGTAGTATTAGTCGTAGTATAATCGCAGTAGTATTCATGATCTATATTATAGGATTATTGATAATTGCATTTATGAATAATCAAACAGATAGAACACCAATAGAATACCAATTAATATATATATTATCATTGTTGTTTGCAGTTTTTTGTTATGCGATTCTTAAGAAAAAGCTTAATAATTTAAATTGCAAAAAAAGTGTGGAATATAGTTATAGATATATATATCTTGTAATGTTACTTTTAATTACAAGGTTTATTGCAGTTCTTATATATAAAGAAAATGCTAATTATGATTTAATAAACCCATCTTTTGGAAAAGGATTAGGATCATATGTTATATATTTGTTAGGTAGAGTAACGCTTGAACCTTTATATGCAACAATTATTATAAATACAATATTAACATTTGTTTGCATTATAATAATAAAAAGGTTGGTATTTAACATTACTAATAACGAAATGTTAAGTGCTATTGCAGCAATATTATTTATATTTATTCCACAAGCAATACAAAATGTAACAAATTATACACCATTACTTTTTAACACAACGTTTATATTACTTGGAGTATATTTAATTTTAAAAATAATTGATGAAGTTAAACAACCAAAACTTAAAACAAAAAAATATATATATTTAACTGTTTTAGTAGGCTTAATAATAATAGCTGATGTAATTTTAGGTGGAAGGTTTGAAGGCTGGATCGTTTTAGCAATAGGAACTTTATTAATCTCATATAATATAGACTATATGACAGTAAAGGTAAGAAGAGAATGGATAGAAAAGACTACTAATATTAAAGTTAGAAGAAAACTATACAAGCTCGAAGGTCTTATGATAAGCAAGTTGATAATTGTAACAACAATAATTATACTTATGTCAGTTATAGCATTAGGTATCATGTACCTATTGAAGCAAGACCTTTTTGGAATATATAACATTTCACTTAGAGAAATATTTAATAATGCAAAAAATATTTTTGGAGATTTTAAGGGCTATTATATATCACTGATAATTATAACAATAATACTTGATATTATAGGAGTAGTATTAAGAAGAAAAAGAGATACTAAAACAAGTTTATTAAAGCTAGTAGCTATAATAATTGGTATAATTACAGTGCTTATTAATAAAGAGTATGTGGCATGTATTTTAGATACGATGTTAATAATTACATTAGTATTAAATGCTGGAAATATATATTATAATAGAGATGAAAAAATAAAATTATTAAAAGAAACAAATTAAAGTAGAAGGGAGTGGTTATATACATGGCATACTATTCAGAAGATGCAATAGAAGAAATCATATCAAATACTGATGTTGTTGAACTAATAGGGAGCTATGTACCACTTAAAAGAAGAGGCGCAAACTATATCGGTTTGTGTCCTTTTCACAGAGAAAAAACACCTTCTTTTACTGTATCATCTGACAAGCAAATATTTAAATGTTTTGGATGTTCAGAAGGCGGTTCTGCAATACAATTTGTTAAAAAAATTGAAAACTTAGATTTTAGAGAGTCATTAGAATTTTTAGCAGATAGAAACAATATTGATTTATCAAGATTTGAGATGGGAAGTACAGTAACAAACACTAAAATAAAAGATGAAAAAGAAAGATTGTTTTTGATTAACAAAAGTGCTGCTAAATACTTTTACGAAGCATTAACAGAAAATATAAAAGAAAATACAAGTATACTAAAAGATTATTTAATTAAAAGGGAATTAGATAGTTCAATAATAACAAGATTTGGTATAGGCTTTGGAAGTAAAAAACAAGAAACATTATATGACCATTTAATTAAAGAGGGGTATACTAAAGAAGAAATGCAAAAAGCAGGAGTAGTAGGAGTGAATATAAAAGGGTACTCATATGAAAATTTTGCAAACAGACTAATATTTCCAATAATTGATACAAGAGATCGTGTAATAGGTTTTGGAGGCAGAGTTTTAGATAATTCTCTTCCTAAATATGTGAATTCACCTGAAAACATAATATATCATAAAGGCAGAAACTTATATGGCTTAAATATAGTTAGAAGGGAAAAACTAAACTCTATAATAATAGTTGAAGGTTATATGGATACAATAGCTCTTCATAAAGCAGGAATTAAAAATGTGGTTGCAAGCCTTGGTACTGCACTAACAGAAAATCAAGCCAAACTTATAAAAAAACATACTGATACAGTTATATTAGCATATGACCAAGACGAAGCAGGCAAAAAAGCTACACTTAGAGCAATCGATATTTTATATAAAGAAGGGCTTAAGGTTAAGGTGTTGATTTTAGATAAAGAAGATGCAAAGGACCCTGACGAATACATCTTAAAGTATGGAAATGAACGATTAAAGGTATGTTTAAACAAAAGTTTAGGACATGTTAATTATAGAGTAAAAGAATTAGAAAAAAACTTAGGCGATGAAATGGATTCTAAACTTGAATTTTTAAATAATGTAGCTACAATTTTAGCAAGGATTGAGAATAACATAGAAAGAGAAATGCACATACATGAAATAACATCTGTGTACAAAATATCTAAAGGTGCATTAGAAGCTGAAATAAATAAAAAGCTAGGAAACAAAAAAAGTATAAAAGAAGTTGAATCAAACATAGATATGACCCAATTAATAAATAGAAGAGAAAGCAGCATAGGTAAAAAGAGAAAGCAGGAGCTATATGTTATTTCAATACTTCTTTCAAAGGATAGAAAAACCATAAATAAAATACAAGAAATAATAAATGAAAAAGATTTTGAAAATGAAGAAATAAAAAAACTATATATAAAATTAATAGATTTAGATAATGAGCATGATATTACAAAAGGAAATATATTAAAGTATATAACAGATGATGACGAATTAAAGTTAATAACAGAAGTAATGTGTACAGAAATTATAGATAAAGATAAATTTTTACAAGATTTAAGTATAGATACAAGAACATATAGGTACAATAATAGAAGAATGGAAATTCTAAAAAGGTTATCCGAAGAAAACATAACAAAAGATGAAAAAGAAATGTTAAGCATAGAACTAAATCAAATCATAATAAATAAAGGAAAGCTAAGATAGTTGTTATATAAAAAAAGTGATTAATATGACATAAAAAGTTGTAATTTTATAGAATATAGTGTATAGTATGGAAGTAATATAATATGGAGCGTGAAAAATGGGTAAAGTAAGTAAAGAAATATCAGAAGAAAAAGAAATAAAAGAAACTAAAACAAAACAAAAAGCGGATTTAGAAAAATTTGTAAATACATTAAAGAATAAAAAAGAATTTAATTATAAAGATGTAGTTAACTTTTTAGATGAAAACAACTTAAAGCCGACAGATGTAGCAAAGTTATATGAAAAGTTGGAAAAAGTCGGAATAAAAATGCTAGAAGAAGACTCTAAGGAAGAAATATTTGAAGATGAAGAAGATTTGGAAGTTGATGAAGAGAAAACAGAAGCAAAAGGCAATGTGTCACGAAGAGTTTCTTCAGTTACAGAGCTTGAAATAGAACCTAATTTAGAGGATATAAGCGATATAGAAAAAGACATATTGTTTAAAGAAGCGAAAGAAGTACCACTTGCAGATTCATTAAATGTTGATGATCCAGTAAGAATGTTCTTAAAAGAAATAGGTAAAATAGAGCTTTTAACTCTTGAAGAAGAAACAAAACTTGCATATAGAATGGTATCAGGAGATCAAGAAGCTAAAAAAATACTTGTTGAATCTAATTTAAGACTAGTTGTAAGTATTGCAAAAAGATATATAGGTAGAGGAATGCATTTCTTGGATTTAATACAAGAAGGAAACCTAGGACTTATAAAAGCAGTAGATAAGTTTGATCCAGATAAAGGATTTAAGTTTAGTACATATGCTACTTGGTGGATTAGACAAGCAATTACAAGGTCTATTGCAGATCAGGCAAGAACTATTAGAATACCTGTACATATGGTTGAAACTATAAACAGATTAATACGTACATCTAGACATTTACTTCAAGTTATGGGAAGAGAACCTACGCCAGAAGAAATAGCAGAAGAAATGGAAATGCCTGTAGAAAAGGTAAGAGATATTTTAAAAATTGCTCAGGAACCAATTAGCTTAGAAACTCCTGTAGGAGAAGAAGAAGATAGTAATATAGGCAACTTCATACCTGATGATGAAGCACCATCTCCTTCGGACCAAGCAGCAGATGTTCTTTTAAAAGAACAAATAGAAGATGTAATGGAAACGCTTACTCCAAGAGAAGCTAAAGTATTAAGATTAAGATTTGGTCTTGAAGATGGTAGAACAAGAACTCTTGAAGAAGTAGGAAAAGAATTTATGGTGACAAGAGAAAGAATTAGACAAATAGAAGCAAAAGCTTTAAGAAAACTTAGACATCCAAGTAGAAGTAAAAGACTTAAAGATTTTA
>CAYXLQ010000053.1:0-7838 GCA_964465775.1 uncultured Clostridiaceae bacterium | reverse complement strand
TATAAACGAAGGCTCTGGCGGATTAATTTGTATAATATTATAATAGTGAAGGTAAGAACAAGAAATGTAGCCACCAAACGGCTACATTTCTTATTTTTAAATAATTTAAAATTACTACTTTATATATGCCACAACACGAAAACCTATACTTTTACTGATATTTGCATTAGCACTACCGTAATGACGAGAACTCACTGGGATATCAGAGCCCCTGTAGTAGAAATCTCCTCCACGCCAAATACGATTGCTTCCGCTGTATAATTCCATAGTCTATTCACACATATTTCCTGCTAAATCATATCTGCCTTTCTTCTATTGTCATTTTACTTTTCCCCTCAATTCATTATTATTTCTACTTCTGCAGTAATATCTATTGTTCTTAATGAATTATATAGCATCGTTGTTATGTATGACTTTATATTTAATATCTTACCCTTATCTTCTCTTAATTTATTTAATACGTACTCAATATGCACCTCTCGAAGTCTTAACATTTCTTTTTGCATTTTATGGGTTTCTTTATATTCTCCATTTATAAGGATTCCTCTTTAGAACTTGTTAATATATCTGCTACTATTTCTACTATGTTATCTAGGTTATTTCTATTGATTGCATCTTCTTTTAATATTTAGTATTCTATATTTATATTCACTACATAATTCTCCTAAAAGTATTGCCTCATGAATTCCTATGCTTTTTTCATTTTATATAAATTTACTTTGCTACAATTATTTTGTCTCTTTTTGTCAAATAATTTGATTTTACTTTAATCCCTATATATAATCATTTCCTAATAACATTTTATATGCTATTAAATAATATGCATTGGAGGGGTTTCTAATTATGAAATTTATACGAGCTCCCAATATTTTTTTTCTTTAACCCAACCACAAAAAATATTTTCAGAAAGGATTTTAACTATGAAAAAGAAAGAAAACTTTACCATTTTCACTTCCCTTATGCTTGTTTTGGCTATGTATTTCTGCACTTTACCTGCATCTGCAGCCGCTTCCTCTGTATCTGATGATTCCGGAGAAATGTCATATATAGAATTCACTGTTCCCGAAGATGCTTCAGTTAATCCTCGGTCTATGCAAAGTTTTGTTGAAACTGTAACTGTTCTTCCTGAATGGTTTCCTGGTAAAGAAGTAGTTGCCGAACACAACAAACTTACTGTTTCTGCCAAGGGTGCTAATATGGGAATTACTGTATCGGTGCAATTGAAAGTTAAGGGGTTATTTGATCAATACTACAATGTAAGCAATGCTTCCAGAACCCTTACTTGTGATGGAAACACTCACACCTTGTTTAATGGTTTCGAAGTGCAAAGCGGTAAAACGTATCGTTTCTATTATCGTGCGAACGGCTCTTATACCCAAACACCTAGTGTAACATTATCTGCGGTTTTCTGGGATTAATTACAAAAAAGTAAGGCAATGAAAATTGCCTTACTTTACTTTATTTAATCTTCTTTAGATGAGCATATGTTGTTTCAATATCTTCTAATAATTTATCTAATGTATTTCCTACCGCTTCTTCTGATAATATTCCTTTTACTACATTTCCCTCTACTTTTTCATCCTTCAAATCTAACCCCGCAGTTTTTGCTTGCCACTTTGTGTTGTAGTGTCTTTCGTATGCTGTTCCTGTTACTACACTATTGTTTATATAATATGTGTGAATAGTCTTTACCATTTCTTGTGCTCCATATAATACAACTTTTAATTTATCCGATGACTGTTCTACTGAATATGCATATGGAAATCCTGTTATATTTTCTCCATCTTTATCTTTGGCTATTTGTTTTATACTATCATCTGCCTTTTCTATCGTTCTTGTGTTGTCTATAATCCAAACGATGCCTAAAACTATTAAAACAACAGCAACTACTATTATAATTTTCATATATCTTTTCATATATATTCCTCCTATATATTACACCTATATTATACTGTATCTTATAATAAATTAAAAGTAGACTATATTATATTTTAATGTTCTGCTTTATTCTCTTTTAATGTTGTTTTATATTTTCTTATAGCAAAACATATAATTGCTGCTCCTGTAATTGCTAAAGTATTTAAAATCACTACTTTATATATGCCACAACACGAAAACCTACACTGAAGTTCCAATATGAGGGAGCACTGTTACTACGATAACTCACTGGGTAGTCAGCTCCATTAACAGTGGAAAGGCCTCCACGATTAATACGGTAAGTTGAACCATTAGCTTCCATTGTCCATTCAAATACATTTCCTGCTAGATCATATATGTTGTTTTTCTGATAGTTTGATTCTGCTCCTGCTACTTTTAAGCCCCCTCCACCAGCGTAGTTTCCATATGCTGAACTATCTTGTATATTTATTCCACTTGCCTTATACCATCTCACTATTGCATCCCATTGTACTCCATATATTAATGTGGACACTACTCCTGTTATATTTTTATTATTATCTGGATACATGCTTCTTGCTACCTTTACTGCTCCATTTGCACTATCATTTCCTTGATATCCATCATATGCCTCTACAGCTTCTGTCCCTCCCCATGGTATACGATTCCATACATCTATACCCTGCTTTATTTGTGGTCTATTAGTTCCATCTGCTAAATCTAATGTTGAACCAGTTGGTTTTTCCATTCCTTCTGCTATTCCTGTTTCATATCTTCCCACATAAAATCCTTTATACTTCTTTACACTTGCATACATCTTTTCTACTTCTCTATCTTTTCCAACCTCAGGTACGATTTCTTTATAACTTACATTTAAAGTTGTATTATTCTTAAAATCATACCTTACAAATTCACTAAAGTTTTCTACAGGTACCCATACAAATTGATTTCCTTGTAATTCTATTGCCTTTTCATGAGTTATTCCTTTTCCTTTATCTGCAAAATCATCTGATATTACTAAGCCTCCTGCTTTTGTTCCTCCTACATAATAAAAACCTTCTGGAATTACTACTCCTTCTACTATTGTTTTTGTGAAGATGTTTCCTTCTCCATCTATCACCTTATCTATTTCGCTTTTTAACCCTGCTTCTTCTAGTTTATCTTCAATATAATTTCTTAAAGTTACTTCTCCTCTTTCAACGTTTGACATGAGTTCGTATTCTGCTTTTGCAAGTACTGCTACTTGTTTTGCATTTGCTATATTACTCTTAGTTGCTGCTTCATCTGCTCTGTCTATAATATTAGCGTTATTTAATGCTAGTATTATTGCTCCTGCTAATATTAGCATCACTATTATTGTTATTACTAATACTATTAATGATATTCCTGTTTTTTGATTTGTCTTCATATGTTTTTTCTCCTGTTTTTTCTCCTGTTTTTTCTCTTATCTTTATCTTTTATTTTTGAAGTTTGTTATAAATGTAATTTGTGTCTCCTAACATTTTTTTCATGCTGTTATATTCAGTTGTTGAATATGTTGTTATTCCTTTTTCATATTCATATATTTCTTTTTCAAGTGGTAATACTCTAAATCTACTTTTACCATTTACCCTTTTTAATTCTGTATAAATTGGTGTCACTTTATTATCTACTATTTTCTTATCGTCCCCTTTTTTAGAAACAGTAACTGTAGCTATCCCACCAAGTTTTGTATAATAATCAACTTGATTTGATACAAAGTTTCCAAGAGAATACACAACATATGCCTCTTTTTTAAGTCCATTTTCAAGTTCGACTTCTTTAATTTCATATGGTTGAGGTACATGAGGATGTGATCCAAAAACAATATCTACTCCGTTATTTACTAGAAAATTCACCAACTCTTCTTGTGTTTTGTTTTGAGTTGTTTGATATTCTTGTCCAAAATGCATAGAAAATATTATAAAGTCTGCTTGTTGTTCTTTCATATAATTAATATCTTTTAACATTGAATCCTTATCAATTATGTTTACACAATAAGGCGCTGCTTTTGGAATAGGTATTCCATTTGTTCCATATGTATATGATGCTATACCAACTTTAATATTGTTTTTTTCTATTATCAAGGGTTTAGTATCATCTGTAAGATATGTTCCTACAATTTTAAGCTCCTTTAACTCTGCATTTTTTATTGTTTCTTGTAAGCCCTTTAAGCCTTTATCAAGCGCATGATTGTTTGCGGTAGAAACTACTTCTATCCCCATGTTTTTAACACCATCTAAAAGTTCAACTGGACTATTAAAGTTAGGATAATTTGATGGTGCAAATATATTTCCTGCAACAGGAACTTCAAGATTAATCATTGATAAATCTGATTCTTCAAAAACATATTTTATTTTTTCAAATATTGGATCAAAATTATATGTACCATTGTTGTTCTTTACTGATTTAAAAACAGTATCATGTATCAATAGGTCTCCTCCAGCACTAATTTTAAGAGTATATTCTTCTGGTTCTTTAGGTTTTTCTTCCTCTTTATTGTTTATTTTTGATGTATCGTTGTATGGATTTATTTTGTTATTCTCTTTGCTACTAAAATATTTATATGCATATATCATAGTTGCTGTTAAAACCATGACAACAATAACTGATAGTATAAATTTAGAATAATTTACTTTATACCTTTTTACTTTTCTTCTCATAATAATTTCCCCCTACTTTTTTAAAAAGCCTGAATATAATTTTATTCTTTCTTTTTCTAGTTTTATAATAGAGCCTGTATCTAAACTCATCATTTCATACTTATTATCACTTTTTTTAGCATACTCTGGCTTATATATTATCCACTCTTTAATAAATTTATTATTAATGTCCTTTTCTCCGTTTACAACTTCAAATTTTTGATCAAATGTTATTGTATGTCCGAAGGACATTTCCCTTTTTGTTTTTATATAACCCTGTAGAAAACTTGTATTGTCCTGATGAATAATTATCTTGATTATCTTTTACTTCATTCCATACGTACGTCCCTCTATCTGTAAAAGTTATATATTCTCCTGTCTCTGTTTTCCAATTTCCAGCTAATAGACTGTCTATATTTAATGAACTAACGAGATTAATAAATACCACTATTGTTATTATTGTTCCAACAATTCCTAGGATAATGGCTGTAGTACCTGATTTAGTATAATATCTTCTTACTGCAAAGATTCCATATGTAATTGCAAGTACTGCCGCTGGAAATGATATAAAGAAAATCATAGAACTTCCAACAGAAATCAATCCAAGTATAATTGCTGCTATACTATACAATTTACCTGCTATCATAAAAAGCCTCCTTATTTTATTACACTTTATCATGTTTCTAAATATTATTCAATGTTAAAAGTTTAAAATATATAACAAATTAATAATAAGCTAAATTAATATTAACACATTTTATTATATTTATATTTTAAAAAACATCTCAATATCAAACATATAAGAGTTTAATATCAGATGTTTATAATTTCTATTAAATTTAATATATTAACTATCTTTTTACTGAAAACATATGCATATCTTTTGCATAATACTCTCTATTGATTTCTTTTAGCATTTTAGCACCAATTATAGAATAAAGAATACCATTAATTCCATATGATAAGTTGCAATATACATTAGGCATCCCTGGCATTTCATCTATAATAGGCAATGTATCTTTAGTTTCTGCGTATATTCCAGTAAAACAACATTCAACTTTTACTTCTTTTAAATTATAAAATGTTTCTTGAAATGTTTTATATAGTCTTCTATACTTTTGATTAGATATTTGTTTAGATATAATTATATTTTGTTCTTTTTCCGTCAATTTATTTATTAGTCCTCCGAAAACTATTCTATTATCTTTTGTAAACCTCATATATTCACACGGTACTTCTATGTTTCTTGCTGTAAAGTTTGTATCAAGTTTTTCTAATTCGTTTATTTTTTCAGTAACTATGTTATACGTTCTATATAAATCTACCGGTAATTCTGGAAAATCTTTTATAATTTCTGCTCCTTCTGTAATTATTATATTGTTTGCTTTTATCTTAAATTTATTACTTGTTATTGCTTCTGTATAGTCCTCTTTACTTTTAATATTTTCTATTTCTGTATGTTCATATATTCTTACGTTCTCTTTTTTTGATAAATAACTTGCTAATTCTTTAGTGAATTCATAAACATTCATAACTGCACTTGCATTTTTTATTTCTATACCATTCCTTATGTCTATACATTCATTGTCATTTATAATTTCTACATTAAGTCCAGAATTCGACTTAGCATTATATTCCTTTAGAATCATATTTTTATTCATGTATTTATTTGTATATAATATTGAATTCACTCTTTTGAAAGCTATACTTTCTTTGTTTCCTAGCACGCTTACTATTTTTTCAATCTCATTTAAACTTTCAATACAAAGTTCAGCACATCTTTTTGTTTTTTTATCGCCTATGCTTTTTATTAATTTAGTATGTTCAATACTAAGCTGATAATCCAACATTCCTATATTACTACTAGTACTTCCAAAACCAATTATATTTTTATCAACTAATATAACATTATTTCCTTCTTCAGACATATAATATGCTGTAATTAACCCACTTACTCCTCCGCCTACTATTAATATGTCACATTCTATATTTTCATTTAAGTATTCATATTGTTGCTTGTTTTTACTTATATTCCTGAAAAATAAATTTCCTTCTGTTAATCTCAAACCTATCACCTCTACCACTATTATTTATATGTTTTGGTAATTTTATACATTTCTTATGATTTTTATCATATTTCCTATAGCTTATACATATATATAAGTGTGAACGAAAGAGGTGTTTAAATTGTTTTATTATATTAAAAAAAATATTATTAAAAAAATAGTTGGAATATTTATTTGTCTAACATTTTTTATTACTCCTATAATGTCATTAGCCTTTGCAAACACAGAAATTAAGAATTACAAACCAATTTATGGTACATTAACAACAAACGTTAATTTCAGAGAAGCTCCTACACTCAATTCTAAAAAAATATCTGTCCTTAAAAAAGGTGAAAACATTAAAATAGTAGGAGAATCCGGTAAATTTTATATTGCTCAGCTTGGAACAAATCAAGTAGGATACATTGCAAAGGATTATATAAAACCAGCAAAGTCCGCCCCTTCAGGTGCTAAAGTATATCAATCAATAACTCCAAAAATGATGGTAGTGAATGTAGCTAGTGTAAATTTAAGGCGTGGCCCTGGAACAAATTTTTCTAAAATTAATAAACTATCTAAAGGTGTTTCTGTAAAATCTATTGGGATTATTGGAGACTTTTATTTAGTAATATTAAAAGATTATACTGTAGGAATGATACATAAGGATTATTTAAGTGTAACTACAAATACTACTACAAGTACTACTAAATCAGCTGAAAAAAACATTAAAGCAACTACTCCTGCAAATCTTTCTAAAGAAGAATATCTTTTAAAGCTTATAAATGATTATCGTGCAAAAAATGGTGTAAAAGCACTTTCATTTGGCGTTACTTTAAATAAAATATCAAAGATAAAATCAGATGACATGGTAGAAAATAATTATTTTTCTCACCACGTTATTAATTTATTAGTCAACACTTTAGCAGCAGTAAGAACAGGATCCCACACTGGTGAAAATGGTGGAGCATAAGCCAAATCTAAATTCTCTAACTCTTCTACCGTAAATCCTGCCAAAAGTGCTGTTGCAATAATATCAATCCTTTTTGCCACTCCTTCCTCTCCTACCATGCTGGCCCCAAGTAATTTCCCGCCGGAACTATCAGCCAGTAAACTTATTTTAATGGGCTTAGCACCCGGATAATATCCTGCTCGAGAAGAACTAGCTCTAGTTATTTTTAGCGGATCAAAACCATGTTTTCGAGCAACTTCCAAACTTGTAATGCCAGTGGTAGCCACC
>CAYXLQ010000052.1:0-7839 GCA_964465775.1 uncultured Clostridiaceae bacterium | reverse complement strand
TATTTTATAAGGTACAAGAAGAAAGAGCTAGAAGATCAAGTATGCATAAGGCAGCAGTAACAAGAAAATCTAATAAAATGAAAAAAGAAAGAAGCAAGTACAGTTCTAAATATGCCTTAACAGAGATTTTAATATGTGAGGAATGTGGGCATCCCTATAGAAGACAGGTATGGTCAAAGTATGGACAAAAGTCTGCAGTATGGAGATGTGAAAATAGGCTAAAAAATGGAGCAAAGGCAAACTGTAAACACTCTCCAACCCTTAAAGAAGAATTACTACATGATGCTATAATGAAAGCCATAAATAGTGTAGTAGAAGATACAGGAGATTTTATAGGAGCATTTAGAGAAAATGTAATAAGGGTAATTGGTGGATATTCAATAAAGGATATACCTACAAAATATGATGAAAAAATAGAATTACTCCAAAAAGAAATGCTAGGACTCATAGAGGAAAATGCAAGGCTAGGAGCTGTAGCCGAGGATTTCGATGATGAATATAAAAGGATATCAGAGGAAATAAATCAGCTTAAAAAGGCAAAATTAAGTCTAATACAGGAGAAAAAACAAGCCGATAGATATGAGGAACGATTAGATGAAAAGGAAAGCACCATAAAGACAGTAAGGCCTCAGGTAAGGGAATTTGATGAAGACCTAGTAAGAAGATTAATTAATACTATTAAAGTGAACAGAGGGGAAAGACTGGAGATACAATTTGAATCAGGTATAGTGATGGAACAGATAGTAGATTATTATGACTAAATAAAAAGGAGCAGTAACAGAAAAAAGAAGTTACTGCTCTAATACCTGTAATATGCCAAGATTAAAGTTCTCAGATAGGACTGAGATATTTAATGTTGGCATATTTTGTAGAAATAAGTCGATAGAATAATCTATATATTTGGAGAATAATGGGTTTTTGGGTTGAGAAAAGATAGAGTATGCTATAAAATTAAAGTAATAGTATTTTGATTAAGAGATGTTATTATAGCATGAAATTCAACTCAGGTATGATAGGAAAGTTCTATGATAAGTATAACCGTTGTTGAATTTCAAATCATCGGTAAGATATGATGCTGATAATTAACAGTCTGAATGAGGAGGAAAAACATGTCAAGGGGAAACGATGCAATTCCTTCATGGAGTGGATATAATTATCAAGGTAAAATTACTTTGTTAGAGACCCTAATTACAATAAATAGGTTATTAAAGGATAATACAATCATAAATCCAGGTATGTTTGTGGAAATTGAAAAAAATGAAGATTTTATTATCTATGAAGATTATAAAGCAAAGGCTTTATATCAAGTAAAGGCTTATTTGTCGACAACAAAACTTTCTAGTTATAAAGATGCTATGGAAAAGTTAATTACACACAGGGATGATATAGGTGCTATAACTGCTAGTTGCTTTCTTTGTACTCCTCTTGATATAGACGATTGGGGGAAAAGTAATAATATATATAGTAAACATATCACCCTATATAAACCTTATGGGGAGTGCGTTGAATTAGAAGAAGTACCAAGTTTAATTAAGAATGAGATAGAAAAGATATTAAATTTCAAAGAATTAAAGACAGACAATGTCAATGATATATATTTAGAGTTATGCAATGATCTTGATGCTCGAATAAGCATAATGCATATCCAGAAAAAGAAAGATAGAAATTATAATATTTTAATGAGTTATATCCTTGATTTTATTGAGGAAAAACATTTAATTATTAAAGCTAGCGATGAGGCAAAACAAAAAGAAAAGGTTTATGAACATATAATTAAATCCTTTAGAAAAGCCGTAGACATGTATTGTGATAAATATTGTATACATAAGAAAATGGGTGTATGTCATAATGATATATATGGAACCTGTTCATTGTATAAAAGTTATGAATTCATTGCTAATATAAATATTTGGGAATATGGTAGATATATTAATCCCCATGTAGATGATGGATGGGATACACCTTTAAATTATATAAGTAATATGAGTGTGGATGATTTTAGCGAATTACTAATACCAGTCTTTAATATAATAATGACAGACAAGATAGAAAGTAATAATAATATTATCTATTGCGATTCAAGCATTGGCAATTATGATGATGCCAAAATTATACCTACTTTATTAAATTTTCATTCGGGATTATTACAATCCGAAATATCAGTAGAAGAAAAGTTAAAAACAATAAAACATAATAACTTTATATTTCAAGGTATAGCTGGGAATATAATAACTGCCTATACCAACGGTATGAATTACAATACCGAGAATGATAGCATTTTATTCTTTGAAGATCCAAATGGCTCAAGAGAAGAGGATATTCGTAATTATAAAAATGCAATTAGAATTGTGGATAGTAAAGATTTCATTGATAAATTAATGAGGGGTGGTTAAATGAACTTAACTCAATATTTAGATATAGTTAGTGCTTTAAATCATGGAAATGTTATTTTTGGTGACAACGAAAATAAAAATGAAATACAAATAGGTATAGATAATTTAAGACTGTATTTATCTAATAATAAATACTATTTTATTTCTGAGTTTAAAGGTAATTTGGTAGAAATAGAAAATCAGATTATTAATAATGAGGTTATAAAAACACTATCTAATCGCAAGCCAAATAATTCATATTTAATACTTCTTTATAATGTTGAATCAATATCTAATGATATTTATAAAGAAGTAATAAAAATAGAGGAAAATGAATTCTTTTATAAGAAGTATGTTTTTTATTATACAGATAATGAATTTATTGATTTTATGAAATGGTGGAATAAAATTGAACAAAAGGAACTTAATAAAGTTTTAAGTGACGAAAATCTGGATCCTAATACTTCTGATAATCATAGTCATTTCCTACTTAGACTGCTTATTAAAACTCCTTTTATTAATTTAGAATTTCCCAGGAGAAAAATGGAAGACTTTGAACAACTTTTAGATAATAAATTGAATCGTCTTATGGCAGATAAATCAGAAGTTAATGAGATTAATAGATACCTATCAGAAAATCTAGAGAAATTTAACCCTGAAGAAATCATTGATAATATTCTAGGAGAAATGATTAAGGAGGGAAAAGATGAATTTAAAATCGATAAGCTTTAATAACTTTAAATATGTTCCCAATAGTAGACAAATAGAAATGAATTTCGATGGGTCTGATTTAATTATATTAGGGGGACCAAACGGATATGGAAAAACAACAATATTTGATGCTATAGAATTACTTATAACAGGTAAAATTAAGCATTTTAATGAGAATTTACCGAATAGAGGGAAAGAAAAAATTTCTGTTTTAGCTAACAATTCAAATAATGACATAGTAATAATTGGGGAATTCTTCAGTTCAAATGATAATTTTGTAATCAAGCGTATATTCGAAAGCAAGAACGATTTTAAATCTTTGATTTATATAAATGATAGGGAGATTACTAATAACCAATTATATGAAATCTTGGGGATAAATGAAAGTCTTTTCCACTTAGGTATATATGTTTCACAAATGGATTCATTAAATTTTTTACAACAGAAATATAAATCAAGAAAAGAATTTATTACTGATATTTTGGATAATGAACAGATTGAAAAAAGACTTGGACAATACAGGGAAATAAAATCCGGATTAGAAAATAAATTTAAGTTACATGAAGAGAAAATAATATCAGAGTTAAAGAAAATTGAAGAAGATGAAGTGATACTAAGAGAGAAAATAAAAGAGATTCAATTGTCAGAGGAAAAACCTCCATATGTAAGATTATTTCCTAACAAAAAATTTAATTTTGACAAAGAGGTTTTTGAACAAGGAGATAATTTTGACACCGTAATTTCACCTTTAAACGAATTAATAAAGTACACGAAATTATATGAAGATTTTTTAATTAAAAAGAGAAACTTAGAGGCTGAAAAATATTTAGAATTAGATAAGAAAATGTATATAACTGAATACTATTCAAATGAAATTCAACTTTGCAATGATAACTTTGAATTAATAACGAAAATTAAAACAGTACAAACAATCAAGCAAGATTATGAAGATGGAAAATTTAATTTTAATGAAGAAGTAGCTAGTATATTAGATGTAGATGATACGTTAACTGCAAGAATAAAAGAACTCATATTAAGTAAAATTAATATTGAAAAAAATATGAATGAAACAGAAAGTCTTATTTCTGACCTTTTAAATAAACGTCATGAATTAATAAATACATTTGACTTATCTGCAAGACAAGGTTCAATAGCAGAAGACGGTTGCCCACTATGTGGAAGAACAAGCGTAAATTTGAGAGAACTTTTTGATAAAACAGAAGAAAGTTTGAAGTCTAGTCTTGGATTGGTAGCAGATAGTCTGAAAGAAGTTCTAAAAGAGTTAGATAATATTTTTAAAGTTCATATTATAGATAAAATAGATGAACTAGTATCTCAAAATAAAGATGTATTTGAAAAGTTTATTGTTTTAAACTCATATTTAAGTGTAGATAGTAGTGATCTTGATTTATATTTGACTAGAAACAATATAAAGTTTAAAAACAATGCTAATACTGTAGATTTTACTACTTTTGAACAAGAGTACAGTAGTCTAATTGATAAGATTGAGGGTTTTATAAAACCTGAAAAAGCAATTATTTCTAATGAAATATATACGAAATTTCAACAAATTTCACTAGAGTATTATAATCAAGGCTTACCATATGATGAAAAGGTTTTATTAACCAAAAAACTTTATGTTGCTTCGGTTTTTTCAAATACTTTAAATTATGAACTACAAACGTTACTTGAATTACATAAAGAAAAAAATAAAATTTATGAGCAACAAAAAGGCTTATATAACAATGATATGTCAACACTTTTTTGGACAGTTTTTTACCGAACAATATATTTAAATTTCCTTGAATTTATTTGCAAGTATAAAATTATTTATTTAATCCCGTCAAGGGTAAATAAACTCGCTATCGCTCGCCCTTGACATGATTAAAAAATAATCTTTTTAAAGAGATGCAAATTCAAGGAGATTTTATTCAATTTTATGCAGATTTTCTTTCTTTATATTCCTTTGGTGTTAAGTAATCTAGGCCACCATGTATCCTATGATTATTATACCAGTTGATATAATCCATTAGTTCTAGCTTTAATTCTTCTAAGGTTTTAAATACTTTTCCCTTAATACATTCTGTTTTTAGTATGTTATTAAAACTTTCTATTGGTGCATTATCATAGGGGCTTCCTTTGGCACTTAAGGATCTTTTAATTCCAAAGCTTGTTATTACTTCTTCTATTAATTTATTTTTAAATTCATTTCCCCTATCTGTATGGAATATTTTTATTTCTGTTAAGGGGTAATTACAACTTAGAAATGCCTCATATACTAGGTCTGCATCCTTTTTAACTCCTGCTGAGTAGCCTATTACCTCCCTGTTGTGAAGATCTAAAAGTGTGCATATATAGTTCCATTTACTGTCTACCCTAACATAGGTTAAATCACTTACTATTACTTCTAGCTTGTCTCTATCTTTAAAGCTCCTGTTTACTAGGTTTTCTATTTTTCCTTCATTACATTTGCTTTTTTTAGGTTTATAACTAGCTACTGTATAATTTGATATTAATGAGTATTTCTCCATGATTCTAGCTATTTTTCTTCTTGATGCTTTGATTTTTCTTTTTTTTAATTCCCTTTTTATTTTCCTTGTTCCATAGTTGTTTCTACTTTTACGAAAGATATCTATTATTTCATTTTCTAGGTGTATTTCTTCTTCTGAAATCTTGTTAACTTCAGCCCTTTTATTAATATGATAATATACTAGACTCCTTGGGACCTTAAGTAGTTTACTCATTGCGTTAATACTGTATTTATCTCTATTGGATAATATAAGGTCTATTTTTTGCCTAGTATTAACGCTGCCTGCTTTAAAATATCATTTTCCATTTCTAGATCTTTTACTTTTTTTCTCAGTTCTATTAATTCTTTTTCTTCTTCAGTCCTATTATCATCAATATTAAATGATCCCGATTCATTATATCTTTTTATCCAGGTAGAAATTGTTGATTTAGAAATCCCATATTCTCTATTCAAATCTGCTAAGGATTTCCCATTATTATATAGACTAACTAGTTGCTTCTTGAATTCTTCTTTATATCTTTTTGCCATTTTTCTTCCTCCCAGTTCTTTATATTCTATATTATATCACTGTTCGGAATTTTGTTGTCCTATTTAGTATAGCCTATCTACAAAACAATTAGGGTCCTTTCAAAATTAATTGATAAATATAACGAAGCCTATAAAGATTATCAATCGAGTACTGTTCAAAATATAGCTGTGCCAATGTTTATTTTTAGTGGGAAAATCATCCAAAATTATCCGTTGGGGCTTGGTATAGCAATGGAGGTAAGGGATAATGCTGTAATGTTTAAATCAGGCGAAAGAGAATCAGATATATTTAATAGTCTGAGTACTGGGCAACTAAATGGAGTAATTATATCGTTGTTATTATCCATTAATGAAGTATTCACTACTGAAGAAAGCATCAAGATATTACTGATTGATGATCCTCTGCAATCAATTGATGACATTAGTTCAATATCTTTTATTGACTTACTATCAGAACACTTCAAAAATACACAAGTATTGATTTCAACGCATGAAGATGATAAGTTGAAGTTAATTAGTAGAAAATATGAGCAAAATGATAATCGTACCAGAGTGTTTAATATGCAAGATGAATATTTAAGAATTTAAATATATTTTTTAGTTTAAATATGTAATTGTAAATCAAGGTAAAAGAAAGTTCTAAAGAATTTATTGCTTATCTTTGTAATTACTTTTAGAAGCAATTACAAGAAACCTAGTTAAGTTATTGGGTCACATGAGAATTGATTTGAAACTTGAAACAAAAATTTAAAGTAAGATATATAATGAGCTGCAGTTATCCTTATTCAAATGAAGATAGGCTATTAATATACCAAACATATTAATAATATAAAGGGGGTAGTATTTATACTTAGATTTTTTGAAATATATAATTTGTTTTATGAAGAAATCAAAATGAAGATGAGCCACAAGAAATACTATTATATTGATAATGGAAATTATATAAATCTTATGATTAACAATATGTTGGAAGGTAACATAGGCAGTAATATGAAAATATATTGGAAGGAAATGTTGTTTAGAATACATTTTATCTCTACTTCAAGTATTTTAAGAAATGCAGAATGGATGAAAGGTATTGTTTTTGGGATTGAGAAAAACAATACCATGATATTTTCCTCGAGTTTAAGAGGACTCTTAGAGTCTACTACCGATAGTTTTTATTCTTTAGAATCTGTACCGACGGCTCTTGCTATAAATTATAAAAAGATAGTGCAAGCTATTGCTGGAAACATGAATAGGATTTTCCATGCAGATGAATTGGAGAAAATATTGATACATTATGAATTTGCAATTAGAGAACGAAAGGCTGAACATAATGCACTATCTGCTAATGCTTATATTAGAGAATATGATGAGTATTTTAAAGTAGATACAAAAAAATTATATGCGCAGTTAAGTGGTATAACACATCCGGCTGCAGATTCTTTGATGAGTTTTAAAAAGGATATAAAGATATCTGAAGATATATCTGTTTCTAGCACATGTTTCGATCAGGATATTGTAATAAAAGGCATATGGAAAGAAAATAAGGCAAGTATAAAACTTTTAGTAAAAATGTCAATTGTATTGCCTATTCTTTGCTTGAAGGTTTTGAACTCATTTGATTGTGAAGAAATCAACTCACAATATATTGAGGATTGTAAAGTATTAAATATTTTTGATAAGAAGAAACTTAAAGAACTAGATAAAATGATG
>CAYXLQ010000051.1:0-8112 GCA_964465775.1 uncultured Clostridiaceae bacterium | reverse complement strand
ATTCTCTATTTCTTAAGAAAGGTGGGATATCCCAATCATTCATATAATCATTCATTCTCGTTTGAGGTTTTCCATAACTTGAAGTTTCAAAAGTATTATTTGTTGCATCTTTTACAAAATCATTAGCTGTTTGTTCATTTAATCCCCATTTATTGAAACCTGTTGCTATAACGGTTATTACTATTTCATTCTCGATTTTTTCATCTATAACAGCTCCAAATATAATATTTGCTTCTGGATCTACAGATTTTTGAACTAATTCTGCAGCCTCATTAATTTCAAGAAGTCCTAAATCTTTTCCTCCTGTAACATTAATAAGTACTCCTCCAGCTCCTTCTATAGATGTTTCTAGTAATGGGCTATGTACAGCTTGCCTTGCTGCTTCTTGAGCTCTATTTTCTCCACTAGCTCTTCCAATTCCCATATGCGCTACACCAGCATCAAGCATTATAGTTTTTACATCTGCAAAATCCAGGTTTACAAGCCCCGGTACAGTAATAAGATCAGAAATTCCCTGTACACCTTGACGAAGCACATCATCAGCCATTTTCAAAGCTTCTACTATAGACGTTTGTTTTTCAACAACTTGTAATAGTTTTTCATTAGGTATTGTAATTAAGGTATCTACATTTTGTTTTAATGTATCTATTCCTGTTTCTGCTTGTTTCATTCTTCTCTTTCCTTCAAAAGGAAAAGGTTTCGTTACAACTGCTACAGTTAGTATACCCATTTCTTTCGCGATTTCTGCTACTACAGGTGTTGCACCAGTTCCAGTTCCTCCACCCATACCTGAAGTAACAAATACCATATCAGCTCCCTTTATCGCCTCTGCAATTTCAGCCCTTGATTCTTCTGCACTACATTCTCCAACCCCTGGGTCTCCTCCTGCACCTAAGCCTCTTGTAAGTTTATCCCCTATTTGGATTCTACCTTCCGCTTTAGATATGTCCAGAGCTTGCTTATCAGTATTTACAACTATAAATTCTACTCCTCTTAATTCAGCTTCTACCATTCGATTTACTGCATTTCCTCCGCCGCCTCCAACACCTATTACCTTAATTGATGCTGTTCCTGGTTGACTTATAATTTCTCCCATTTTGATACCCCTTCCTCTTAAATATCTATTTCTTCTTTCTTAAGTATATTTTTAAGCCTTTCTTTTGTTTCTTTAAAAAAATTAAATATTTTTTCCTTAACACCAGGCTCTGTTACTATTTCAACATTACTATTTACATGTTTACTAAGTCCAAGTCCTGTTATATATTTAACCATCCCAAAAGCTACTGTATGTTGTGGTTTTATTACATTTATTAATTTAGGACTGCATATTCTCACTTGTCCTACTTTTAATGTTAAAACTGCTAATTCCTCTGAACCAACAATGTTACTAATTCCTTGACCTGTTAGTACAAGGCAATCATATTTGCCAATCATATTATTATCTGCCAATATCTTTTTAATAATTTGATATACTTCTTTTACTCTTGCCTCTATAATTTTTACTATATCACTACATCTAACTTTACCATCTTCAGGTTTGTCCGATTTATTAGTATTAAGTTTTATTTCATGATTGTTTGAAATCATAGCTTCTATTGCTAAATTA
Source organism: uncultured Clostridiaceae bacterium (assembly GCA_964465775.1). Lineage (GTDB taxonomy): Bacteria > Bacillota > Clostridia > TANB77 > CAG-465 > CALXJE01. The sequence goes on along the minus strand of CAYXLQ010000051.1, from coordinate 6,506 downwards.
TATTGTCTCTTTAACCTTTCTGCTTCTTCATATGATGTATTTAAAGTCATAGCTATATCATTTGTAATGTGATTTCCTCCAATAGGTAATGTTTCATAAAATTCTAATCTTGAGTCTTTATAAACAGATATGTCAGTATGTGAAGCACCTATATCTAACATTAACACTCCCATTTGTTTTTCTTCTGGCATTAACACTACGTTTGATGTAGCTAATGTTTCTAAAATGACTCCATCTATCTTAAGTTCTGCCATATTAAGAGTTTCTACAATATCTTTTATAAATTCCCCATTTGCTATTACAACGTCAATATCTACTCCAAATTCTTTTGTAAAAGCTCCTATTGGCTCTTCTATATATTCCCTATCATTTATAACATATTTATATGGTATTAAGTCTATTACTTGTTCATTATCTTTAACTTTTATTCCCGCTTGAACTTGTTCAAATAGCCTATAAATATCTTCTGCTGAAAGTCCATCATCTGGTTTTTGAACATAGCCTCTGCATTTTATCTTTTCAATTCTTACATTTAAACCTTTAATGTTAACATATGAAGAATTAATGTATAATCCTGATGTTTCTTCTGCTTCTGTTATTGCTTTTATGATAGATTTTGATACTTCTTCTTTGCTTATTATTCTTCCCTTTGAGATTCCTTCTGAATCGGACAAACCATAACCAATTACTTCTATTTCATTAAATTTGTTTACTTGTCCCACAACGGCTGCACTTTTGGAAGCTCCAATGTCAAGTGATACAATAATATCTCCGATTGCCATCTATTCTCCCTCCAATTTTCTTTATGTATATAATACATTTTTTATTTTGAAATTGCAATAGTTTTGGTGGTTTTTTTGTAATATTCTTGTAACTTAATTGTCATATTGTGATATTTCCCCTGTTATTATGCTAATTATATCTTTTAATTGTTCTCTTTCAATCTTTATATCTTAAATTTATTAAACTTAAATATGCTAAAAACATCAAACCCGAAATATTTTTATATATTAAAAGTATTAACATTACTAATACAAAAAGCAAAATTGTATATATAACTGATATGCTTTTTAATATTTGTTTTCTTTTTTTATAATTATCTGATAAGAATATTTTTAATAAGTTTTCAACTATTCTATATCCATCTAAGGGATATATCGGTAATAAGTTTAAAAACATTAGAAATATATTTATTTCAAATATAAAAGAAACCTTATTGAATATTAATGCTAGTACTCCATTTGATAATGGTCCTGCTATTAAAAAAAATATTTCATTTATATTTTTTTCTTTATATTGTATATGTTCCTTTTTAAATATTGCTGTGCAACCACTAATTGTTATCTTTAGTTTTCTTAGTTTTTTATTTAATAAATAGCCCACAAATATATGTGATAACTCATGAAACGTTACAAAAAGAAGACAAGTATAATACATGTCTAAATAATTGAAAACCTTACTTGATATACACGAAACAACAATGCTTAATAATAAAACATATTCTATTTCTATTATTACATCTCTAATTTTAAACTTCATTTTTCTCCTATTTAATATTAAGTACTTTTTGTGGATCTATTCTTATTCCTTTAACCATTACTTCAAAATGTAAATGAGGACCTGTAGCATAACCTGTTTCTCCCATCTTTCCTAGTTCTGTTCCAGCTTCTATTTCCGTTCCTTTCTTTACGCTTACGCTATCCATATGTGCATATCTTGTAACTACATCTTTATATTGTACCTCTACAAAATTTCCATTATATTTATTATTTGTAACCTTTATAACCTTTCCTTTTATACTAGATATTATTTTAGTTCCTTTTTTATTTGCTATATCTAATCCTGTATGATATGGGTCAATGCCTTCAAACACTACTTCTCTTACTCCATATCTAGAAGTTATGGTTCCTTTTGCTGGAACCATAAACTTTATATTATTATCATTAATATATTTTAAGTACTCATCTTCACTACTAATAGCACTAACAGCTTCTATATATTCTGGTTCTTTTGGGTTTTCTTCTATGCTTACTCCTATTCCATTTTGAATTTCATCACTAATTTCTTCATTCTCTTTTTCTTCTAAACTTTGTTCTTCATATACTTTTATTGTTTTACTATCTTTTTTATCATTTTTTTTAATTTCCTTATATACTGATTTTACTTTTTCTTCTAATTTATCAGGCACTATACTTGAAACACCTAAATACATATGTGTTATTCCCGTCTTTGCGTTCTTTTTTATTTCTTCCTTAGAATAATTTTTACTACTCTCGCTTTTCATAAATTTAAAAAACTTGCTATTCTTAATATAGTTTATTTCTAAATAGCTGCATGTAATTATAGTTATTAAAATACACATACTACTTATAGCCTGTATCCACAATTTCATTTTAACCTTGAATTTAATATTATCTATAAATGATCTGTTTTGGCTTTTATCCTTTAATATTTTTTCGTAATTATCAGAATTTTTTAAATATATATCATCTATTTTATTTCTATTTATCTTTTCTCTATAAGAGAATTTTCCTATTCCTTCATAACGTGGTATACATGTATCTCTTAAACATCTCTTTGCTACTATTCCTTCCATTATTACCTCCAACAAAATAGAACTTATCCATATACTTAATTATATTGGATAAGTTCTTTTTTATTACACTATTTAAATTATTTCCCCTGTTAAATACCACTTATTATTGCTTACTATTTTTATCTCTTTTTCTTTTCCTATGTCTTCAGGTTTTGCATCAATTATAACTATTTTTCCATCTGCGGTTCTCCCTGTGTATTTATCTTCATTATTCTTGCTTTTACCTTCAATTAATATATTATATATTTTGCCAACATACTCATCATTCTTCTTATATATTATTTCATCAGCAAGCTTTTTTAAACGTTGAAATCTTTCTTTTTGAATTTTTTCTGATATATGACCTTCCATTTTTTCCGCTACTGTACCTTTTCTTGGAGAATATATAAACATATATACTTGATTATATTCTACTTTTTCTACAACATCTAGAGTATCTAAAAAATCTAGCTCTGTTTCATTTGGAAAACCAACAATAACATCTGTTGAAAATGAAACATTAGGTATAATCTTTTTCATCTTATCAACCAAATTTAAATATTTTTCTTTTGTATATTTTCTTCCCATAAGCTTTAATATTTTACTACTTCCAGATTGTAAAGGTAAATGAATTTGCTTTGATACCTTTTTACTAGTAGCAATGTATTTTATCAATTCATCTGAAAAATCCTTTGGATGCGGTGATATAAATTTTATTGAATCTATTCCTTCTATATCCTCTACATCTTTTAATAAATTAACAAAATTATAACTATTATCTTTAAAGTCATTTCCATATGAATTTACATTTTGTCCTAGTAATGTTATTTCTTTATATCCCTGCTTTGCTAAATACTTAATATCATTTAATATATCTTCAGTTTTTCTACTCTTTTCTCTTCCCCTAACATAAGGTACAATACAATAAGTACAAAAGTTATTACATCCATATATTATAGAAACAGATGCTTTTACACCTTCCTCATATATAATTGGTATTTCTTCTGTTAGTTCATCCTTGTCTTCCACATATTCCACAACTTTTTTGTTTAAAGATATAACATTATAAAAACTTTTCGCAAAATATTGCATGCTATGCGTACCTAAAACAATATCTACATAAGAATAGCTTTCTTTTATTTTTTCAAGTATATGTTTTTGCTGTGACATACAACCTACAACACATATATAGAAATTTTCATCTGTTTTTTTTCTATTTTTCAATGCTCCTAATCTTCCATATAGGGTTTTTTCTGCATTCTCTCTAATTGAACATGTATTAAATAATACAATATTTGCATCTTCAATATTCTCTGCCTTCTCAAATCCCATTTTTGAAAGTATACCACTATACTTCATGGAATCGTTTTCATTTAATGCACATCCCATAGTATCAATATAGTATTTATAAACTTTTTCATTTAATACTTTTTTAATTTTATTTTCATAATTTATAATATATTTCATAATAATCTCCCAAAACTTAAAAGATTATACATCATTTTACTCTTTTTTTCAATGTTTGTTTTAGTATTCTAAATTTAACATTTTAACTTTTGTTTTTATATTTATGTAAAAGATATGAGAGGTAGAATTCTACCTCTCATAATTTTTTGTCTACAGTGTTACTTCTATTACAGTACTACCATCAGATGCTTTTGATTTTCTTATCTTATAACCTGCTTTCTTTAACATTTTAATTGCATTTGTTGATAAATCCAACCCTCTAATGTATTTTCCTGTTGCTCCATAACTTATACTCTCCTCTAAATCTTTTACTACCTCTTCTGCTTGGACTTTTGCTTCTTCAAGCAAAAGTTTTTGTATTTCTTTTTGCTTCATTTTTAGCAATCTCCGTAAAGTAGCAGCACTAGTTAATTGGTTTTTTTTCATCATTTTTAATTCTCTCCTTCTTTGATAATACTTATTATCAAATTAAATTTTTTTGATATATATAGTATAACACATTATTATGTTAATTGCAATACTCCCATTTGTTCGTTTTACGACATAAAAATAACTTACAGACTATTCTATAAGTTATTCTATTATTAACATCTTTCCATATATTCGCCCGTTCTTGTGTCTATTCTAATTTTGTCTCCAATTTCTACAAATAACGGAACTGCAAAATCTACTCCTGTCTCAACAGTTGCTGCTTTAGTTTGACCTGTTGAAGTTGCTCCTTTAATTCCAGGCTCAGTATATGTTACTTCTAATTCTATAAATGTTGGTGGCTCTACCCCAAAAACTTTACCTTTATATGATAAAACTTTTACATTCATATTATCTCTTAAATAAGGTAGTATGTTTTCGATATCTCCTTTAGGAAGTTCTACTTGTTCGAATGTTTTATTATCCATAAAAGTATAAACATCTCCATCATTATATAAATATTGCATTTCTGCTATTGTAATCTGTGCTTCATCAAATTTTTCTGATGGACTAAATGTTTTTTCCATTGTTGTATTGTTAATAATATTTTTAACTTTTGTACGAACAAATGCTGCACCTTTTCCAGGTTTTACATGTTGAAATTCAATTACTCTATATACAAGTCCTTCCATTTCAAACGTCGTACCATTTCTAAAATCTCCTGCATAAACCACTTTAGATACCCCCAATATTATTTTATTTTTTCTACAAGTGTTGCAAATCCTTTTGCATCATTTACCGCCATTTCTGCTAACATTTTTCTATTTATATTTATATTGGCCTTCTTAAGACCTGCAATAAACTTACTATATGACATACCGTTTATTCTAGATGCCGCGTTTATTCTTGCAATCCATAGTTTTCTAAAATCTCTTTTCTTTCTTTTTCTACCAACATATGCATACATTCCTGATTTCATAACTGCTTGATTAGCCATTTTAAAACGAATGCTTTTTGCACCAAAATATCCTTTTGCTCTTTTAAGAACTTTTTTATGTCTTGCTCTTGCTGTAACTGCTCCTTTTACTCTTGCCACAATAATTCCCCCTATCCTATTATTCTTTTATACTATTTATATGGCAGTAATTTTTTAACTGCTTCCATGCTTGATTTATCAACATATGATGTTTCTCTCAAGCGTCTTTTTTGTTTCGAACTTTTTCCTATTAGCTTATGCGACCTATTTGCTGATGTTTTTTTTGCTAATCCAGATTTAGTTATCTTAATTCTTTTTTTTGCTCCACTATGTGTTTTTATTTTTGGCATAATTTTTCTCCTCCTTTAATTGCTTATTTATTAGGTGATATTACTACATTTAAAAATCTACCCTCAAGCCTTGGCTCTTTTTCCATTTGACCGTCTTCAATCATGGTAACAAACTTATTAATTGTTTCTTTACCTTTATTGGCAAAAGCAACTTCTCTACCTCTAAATCTTAAAGAAACTTTTACTTTATCTCCTGCTTTTAAGAACTTATTTGCATTTTTAGCTTTAACCTCTAAATCATGTTTTTCTATATTCGCTGATAAACGTATCTCTTTAATTTCCACTGTTTTTTGTTTTTTCTTTGCTTCCTTTGCTTTTTTAGACATTTCAAATTTAAATTTACTATAGTCAAGTATCTTACAAACTGGTGGATTACTATTAGAACCTACCATTACTAAATCCTTATCATCACCATATGCCATGGCTATCGCTTCTTTAGTATTCATTTGCCCTAATCTTTCCCCATCTTCACCAATTACTTGTACTTGGCTTGCCTTTATCTGCTCGTTGATTAAAAAATCTTGTTTTATATTAATACACCCCCATAAAAAAAAGATTGCTTAAGTAGCAATCTTCTCAACATACAAAACAAATATTATATATATAATTAGTTTGATTTTGTATACCTTATTAAGACAAAACTTATAAGGTGAGAAGATTCCTTCTACTTTATGCATACTATTATATGTTTTTTATGTATATCTGTCAAGTAGTTTCTTAAATTTATTTA
>CAYXLQ010000050.1:0-8160 GCA_964465775.1 uncultured Clostridiaceae bacterium | reverse complement strand
GGTCTTAAATCTGGAGTATGATCAGAATTAATTGGTGTTGGAACTGCAACAATGTGAAACTTTGCTTTTTTTAAGTCTCTTTCATCGTATGTGAACTCTACTGTAGTATTTTTAACACCTTCATCTCCTACTTCTTTAGTAGGATCAATGCCTTTTTTATAAAGTTCAATCTTTTCTTTGCTAATGTCAAATCCTATGACATTCACTTTCTCCGCAAAAGCAACCGCTATGGGTAGCCCTACGTAGCCTAATCCCACTAAAGAGATTTGTTCCTCTTTTTTGATTATTTTTTCGTATAAGCTCATTCTTTTCCCTCTATTCTTTTTATTTCATCAATATAACGAGAAACTATAATTTCTCGATTAAATTCTTTTTCCACTTTAATTCTACCACTTAAGCCCATTTGTTTTCTCGTTTCAAAATCCAAGCCTACAAATGTTTCAAGTTTTGTTATTAAATCTATCGAATCTTGTGCTTTAAACAGTAATCCGTTTTTACCGTCATCTATAATTTCTTTACAACCTGGAATATTTGATGCTAGCAGGGGTCTTGCTATCGCTGCGCCTTCTAATAAGACATTACTCATCCCTTCATGATAAGATGGATTGACAACAACGTGTGCAAATTCATATATTTTAAGCATATCATCCACAAGCCCGTGATAAATAACGGTGAATTCCTTAACCAATGAATCAATGATTTCTTTATAGTCATCCTCCATAAGTCCACAAATGTGAAATTTATGTTTATAACCTTTCTTTTGAAAATATATAGCCGCTTCCAAAAATTCATCTATACCCTTTTCCTTCATAACTCTGCCGATAAATACAATGTTGAGATTCTCGCTTTCCAAATAAGGAACTGGGGTGAATTTGCTAAGATTTACCCCAGATCCTGGTAGTAAAATTGGGTGAGAGAATATCTTTTTTTCTTCTACAAAACTTTTATTTTGTTCGTTTTGAACAAAAACTGCATGAGCCCCCTTTAAGGCTTTTCTGTAAAGTATAATCAAAAACTTAGATAACAATCCTTTGCGTTGAATACCTGTTCCAAGCCCTGTAATGTTTGCTAGATAGGGGATTTTTTGATTTTTGGCCGCAAGACCACCATAAATATTTGGTTTTATAGTATAAGTTAGTATTATATCGGGACGAGCTTTCTTTATGATTGATTTGTATTTCCGGAAAAGTTTATAATCCTTTATCGGGTTAGTTCCCCTTCTATCAACGTGTGTCTCAATGACTGATACGCCTAACGCTTCTAATTCTTTAGTTTTATGCCCAATTGGGGTGCTTAAATTGATTACATAGTTTTCCTCTATTAGTTTTTCAATTAACTCTAATCTGTAATAAAACACAGTAACATCACTATTTACAATAGCAAGTATTTTTTTCATTTTTCCTACTCTCTACTCTTAGTTATTGATTTTTCTTGTATAACATCCTCAAAATAGATTAGATATACACATAAAACTGTAACTTTATAAGCTACTTGGACTAATTCTTGGGTTATATCATTTATTTTAAAGTTCTCAGGATAATAATCCTGACTTATAACTAAAATATTCACAACTATGTACCTTATGTTTCATTATTGTTTTGCTCTGCTAATATATTTGTCTCTATTTTCCCCTCTTTGTAGTCTTTTCTTCTTAAGACTATCACTATGGTTTTGAAAAATATTTTTATATCTAACCATAAAGAAACATTGTTCACATAATAGCAATCAAACTTCGCTTTTTTTGTGGGCGTTGCAGCTAGTATATCCCTTCCATTAACTTGAGCCCATCCTGTTATTCCTGGCTTAATTTGATAAATGTTTAGTTTTGCTCTCTCTGAATCTAGCTCTACTTCTATTTTTTGGGCTGGCCTATAGCCGATTATGCTCATTTTACCTGATAATACTAAAAGCAATTGAGGAAGTTCATCTAATGATGTTTTTCTTAAAAATGAACCTACTCTAGTTATATAAAAATCAACATCTTCAAATTCATTAGGACTAACGTCTGGCTGTGCAAGTACTGACATTGACCTAAATTTAAGAAACGTATATTCTTTGCCTTTTTTGCCAATTCTTTTATGTTTAAAGAAAACCGGACCAGGGCTATCTATTTTTATAACAATAGCTATAATTATAAAAGGAATTATCAATATTAACACTGCAACTAAAGCTATTAAAAAGTCTACAACGGTTCTAATTGAAAGGTAAATCTTTTTTCTAATGCTTAATTTACTATCATGTTTTTGTTGTTGATATTTATTTTCATTATTTAACACTATATATTAACCTCTTTATTTCTTTAGGATAAAATCTTTACTCTCTATAACTTCAATATTTTCTGTAGTACCATAAATCATATTATAACAGCCTTTACATAACTGACCTACTGTCTCAATATAATACTGTCTTTTATCAATTGGTGTACTGAAATTATACTCAGTTTCTTTCCAACAAGATACACACTTTTCTTTTTCCATATTCCCTGTTCTCCTAGATTAATAAAATGTTTTTTGTTTTGAATTAAAAGGAAATAATAACATCTCTTTTATAACCCAATCCTATTAGTTTTTTTAGTATTGTTTCCTTATGTACAAAACTACTTATAAATACGGCATCATACTCATATTGTTTTGCTTCTTCTAGTGAAATAATTTTCACATTTACAAGTTTATTTCCTTGTTTATTTAAATCATCATCAATAATAGCAACTACTTCAATCTCATTTTTTATCGCGTGTAGGAATATTTCAGCAACTTCTCCTGCACCATACAATAAGATTTTATTAAATCCCTTTTCTTTGATGTCTTGTATGAACCTAATAAGTTCTTGTTTTGCGTTATCATACATTTTTTGACTTTCGTCTAGATAGATGATTTGCAAGTATTTTCTTCGTTCTCTTCCTTTTTTAGTAATTAAGTATTCAACATCTTTTGTTGAATGATACTTTCTTTCTAATAAGCCCTCTTTTTCAAATTCATTTAAGTAGTTATTAGTCATAGCTACACTAGAATTTAAAACATCACTCATTTGCCTTTGAGTGATGTTTTGATTCTTTTCAATTAAATCTAATACCAATAACTCCTTATAAAGTGGAGTGGATCTATAAAAGGGATTATCCAAAGAAAACACCTCTTTTGTTCAATCATTGAATAAATCTATTATATATGAGTTTTGTGCTGAATTCAAGACTTTTATTTATTAATAAAACAGTAAAAAGTTATTCTGTACTCACTTAATAGTTTGTTTTATTTCAACTTTAAAATTCACATTGTTATATTTGATTATTTCTTCTAGATGAGATTTTATGCCCTTGTTTAATATATTCTTATACATAATTACAGTAAATCCATCATGTGAAATCCCCTCACTTATGATTATCTCGTCTAAAGCTTTCGTACTTTCGATTACAATGATTTTCTCATTAACGGAGTATATATTCATAGAATATTTTCTTTGATATTTGGTTAACATACTAATTGTGTTATCAACAAAATATCCAAGATATGGGTATGTAATTAAAGTAATATAATGATCATTATACTTGAAAGTCCCTTTTGCAAACCTACCTGGACTAGTTTGCTCTCCGTATAAGTTGTAAATTTCTTCAAAAATAGTTTTCACATATAAATCCCTTACTAAAGGACAATTAGTGGCGTTATAATATTGAAGTAATTCTTTCAGTCTTTCATCTAAATTATATATTTGAGCGTTTTTAAATTTAAAGTTATTTGGTAGCTTAATATATGTCGTGTTATCTACTCTTACTTGATTATTATAAATTGTCTTTTCTATTCCTATTGCTAAATCTGGATTCTTTTTTATAATGTTTTTTAATGAAACCGACTTAAGTGTTTCAATATTACTATCATTTTCTTTAGGTAAGGCAATAACATTGTTTAGCATATAATACTCATACAGAAAATCAACATCTACATATTTGCTATAAAAACCTCGTTGAATGAAGTCTATTATATAACCAGGAACTAACACCTGTTTATTTAATTTTAGATTTTCATAAAATAAGTTTTTTCCTGTTGGATCAATGGTTTTTTCTATGGAATAGTCAGCCATATTTAATAAATACCATATTTTATGTTCAGAGTTCTCGTTTCCATACAAATTATACCCGTGAGGATAAATTGTCTTTCTTTTATTAATGAACTCAAGTTCTTTTTTAGAAAGTTCTTCTTCTGATAAATGTGGATAAAGAAAAACTTCAACTTCAAACATTGACCAATCAAGGGTTTTCAATTCAAAATATAATAAATTTGAGGTAATTGGCGCAAGCATAGAAAAATGTTCGATAAGTCTCTTCATTAGATTTGAGGTTTTCCCTATATATGAGAGATTATTTTTCTTATTATGAATAATATAAATACCCTGTTTATTTTCAAATTCTTTTAGTTTTACTTTTCCCATATTTGTGCTCCAAAACATACTCAACCTTAGTACTAGATATATAATTAACTTCACTGACTTTTAATATCGCTTGATCAGCTTTATCAGTTATGAACCGAGCACTTATGTTTTCTAAAATCGTGTAAATCTCATAATTAGACATGAAAATTGGTACCTGAAAGATATTTTTAGACATATTTAGTATTTTAAATTCATAGTTATAATGCTCAATTTGATTGATATTGAGAAAATCATAAACGCTGCCTATTACTTTATTTTTGTTATAGAAACTGATCAATAGTTTTATGTTTAAGCCTTTAATATTTGTGGATCCACTTTTATTTGAAAGAGTTAGATAGGTGAATTTTTTTAAATATATTTTAACACCCCTATCGGATATAGACAATACAAGAATTCTAAAATTATTATTGTTGTCAATTTTTAAGTAATAATAGTATATATCTCCTACGCTGTATGCAAACATTATATTGGTATTAAATATTACTTGATTTTCATCATTGATAGAGTATATTAGTTCTTTGTGGCCATGAGTAATAAAAGAAATTTGCTTCACAAGTGCTTCTGCTTGTGTGTAAGTTTTACCTGCGTTTTCCTCACTGCCCCTTATCAAAAGTTTGCTTAGTTTATCCCTATTCTTTTTATGAATCTCTAGATCTAAATCGTTAGATTTATAATTGATTACTCTAAAAATCTTTTTTTGGAGTTTATCTACATTGTTTGATGATATATGGCCTTGAGGTGCGAAAACATATTCGTTTTTACACTCTAAGAACAAAGATAAAGTATTGTATGCTTTATTTTTTTTATTAGCGTAATCAAACACCACTGTAACTACAGTTATTAAACTAATTAAAAAAGCACCTATTATTGTAATGTTGACAATTTTTTCAAGTGTCAAGTTCAATAATATAACATTATTGTTGAGACTTTTATTAATTGAATAGTAAACAAGTAGCAATATTATGGATAACAGCATTAATAAAATAACAACACTCAACAACGTTACCATAAGTGCAAATATGTAAACTGCTATTCTTACACTTTTACGTTCAATTTGTTTTATGGATTTATAATAAAAGGTTAGTTTTTGTTTAATGAATTTTAACATACAAGTGCGTTCCACGTGATATATCTATATATTTTTCATTCGAATTAGCATTTATCAAATAGTTATTCAACTCTCTAATCTTTTCGGAATGGGACATTTCTTTTATCTTATAAAACTTAAATAACAGTGTATTATATAAAAACTCATTCAATAGATGCTCGTTTTGTATTGACTGCAATATTCCTATATTAGGTATATACATGCTCCCTTCAGGCGTTTGAGATTTTAAATGACGGTATGTGATTAAAGCGCTTTTAAAAATCATATTATCAAAAATCTTGTACCTTTTTTTAAACTTTTCTATAGCTTTATCTACAAGTATAAATGCTGATGGGTTAGTTATATCTTTAAAATAATGAATCCATCCATATCCTTTGTAACCATTCTTATCTTTAATAAAATAACCCGTAATCATTTTATCAATTTCATTTCTAAAACTAATTAGCTTAATAATACTCTTCTCTTTAATAGTATCACTAGTAACACTTTGGTTTATTGCCAAGTGAGTTTTAGAATTTGAGGAGGCAAAGTCAGAAAATTTTTTTTCAATTTTATTTATAAAACTACTTAGATTATCTTTGTTAATACCTATTTCAATAGGCTTATTATGCTTTAAGCCATTATAGTTAAAATTGAATCCGATTACATTAATTTCGTTTAACCAGTCAAAATCACTAAGGCGATGAAGGTCCATTTCATCATTGAAAGTCAATGTTTTATATTCCATTTTTTTAATCTTTTCTTTAAGATAACTTTCGTCTTTTTTTGACTTAAAAATAATAATAATGTCATCTATATATCTAAAAACACTTATTTTAGTACTAAATTTCATAAATTCTCTTTTTAGATCCTTTTCGATCCCGGAGATATACATTTCGGCTAGAATGTTGGAAATTGGTAAACCTTGAGGTATACCTTTTTTATAGTCAAAAAGAAATTCAAATTCAGTGAGGCGGGCTTCACTATTTAAAGAGTCAAATTCTTTTTTATCTTTATCAACAGTTCTAATTGAATTCTCATATTGTTCAATCGTGTTTTTTACAAAATTGATGGCTGCATCATCAAGTTCGTACTTATTTTTCAAATCGTTTTTAAGTATTTCTCTATCGAGATTACTATAAAAAGAAACAACATCTATTTTTGCTAAAAAATATTCCTCTTGTTCTTTCCTTTCGAAAATATTGTTAAGTTTGTTTGCTATGTCAATGATTATTGAGTTTTTGCTGAGCTTTTTTTTATTCTTTGCATTGAATTTTTCTGTTAAATAATTTTTTAATAAAATAAATGCTGGCCTATCTTTTATAGAAGGTTTACAGATAAGTCTTAATTTACCTTTTAGTTTATCATTGTTTTTCTTGACTATTTTAATTTTAGCACTGCTTAGTATCATAAACTTTCTAGGTCGATAGTTGCTTGCTAAGAATTTATGATATATCTCTATATTTCTTTTTTCACTAAAAAAACTACGCAAATTTCCTTTTGTAAATCTATCTTTCCCAGCTGATAATTGTTTTTGATTTAGAGTTTCTTCAAAAGCTGAAACTATTTTGCTATGTGATATGTAATAGTAAAATTTCTTCATATTGCTCCTTGTTTGTTTTAATGGGCAGAAGCCTACTGTTAAGGTAGGCTATATATAAATATCCTACTTCTGTTCTTAAAATCGTTATTAGGGTGTGCCATCAGGCACCTCCCTCATCTAATTCCAATACGGTGTATTGCATTGATCTGCCCATATAGTTCATTGAATTATGAACTACAACTAAATTATAACATCAATACAAACTAATACAAGGATAAACTTTGTATTGCAGTATGCAATAACTAAATAAAGACATTAGTTTTTTATGTTTTATTTATACAAGTGACTTTCGGGTTTCTTTTATTAATAATCATTATTCTTATCGCTACTATCATATAAAAAAATATGACACCAAAAAAATCTATTAAAACATCCGTTACTTGTGCAGCTCTTCCTTCTACAAAATACTGTATACTTTCATCCGTAATGGCTGTAAGTAAACCGTGTGCTAAAACAACAATGAAATGTGTTATCTTATTAAACCATTGTTTATAGATAAAGAACCATATGACACCTAATATAAAAAACTCAGTAAAATGAGCTAATTTTCTTATAATCAATGATAAATTATTTGGTGATATGTGGATGTTTATACTCACTAGGATTGGGTTTATCAATTCAACAATACCTGTGCTTTGGCCTGATGAGATTTGGCCAGGAAGCAACGATTGGGCAAAAATAAAACCCATCCATAAGATTCCAAGTATTAATAATAGATATTTTTTCATGTTTTTAAAGAAATCCCCTTAAGCTTAAAACTTAAGGGGAATATTGATTAAAATAGAGGTTGAATCCAACCAAGTTGAACAGCTAGGAAATAACCTAACACAACTAATGCGAGAATTAAGAGTACATCTAATACCCAAAATACGCCTCTACCTTTCTTCTTAGGTTTTTCTTCTATATCTTTAACTTCTTCTTTAGGTAAGTCTTTTGGTTGTTCCTCGTGATGCTCTTCACAATCACGTGCATGATCGTGATGGCCATGACACTCACACTCATCATCATAGTCTTCATAATCATCGTCATCATAGTGATGATAATGATGATG
>CAYXLQ010000049.1:2795-8488 GCA_964465775.1 uncultured Clostridiaceae bacterium | reverse complement strand
TTTCCTTATTTTTTGAAGTTGAGATAAGTAATCATCTAATGTAAATTCATTCTTCTTAATTCTTTTTTCTAGGTCTTCTGCCTCTTTTTCATCAAACGCTTCTTCTGCCTTATCTATTATACTAAGAACGTCTCCCATACCAAGTATTCTACTGGCTATTCTATCAGGATAAAAAGGCTCTAACTCATTTAATTTTTCACCTACTGATGCAAATTTTATAGGTTTACCAGTAATGTGTTTTACTGATAAAGCTGCTCCTCCACGAGTATCAGAATCTAATTTTGTAAGTGTAAGTGAATCAATTCCTAAAGTTTCATTAAACTCTTTAGCTACATTTACTGCTTCTTGACCAGTCATACTATCTACAACTAGCATTATCTCATGTGGCCTTATTTCCTTTTTAACTCTTACTAGTTCTCCCATTAATTCTTGATCAATTTGAAGTCTTCCTGCAGTATCAATTAATATAGTATCACATAGTTTCGAGTTGGCTTCTTTAAATGAATTTTTCGCTATTTCTTCTACATTTTTGTTGTTTTCTTCACTATATACTGGAACCCCTAATGATGCTCCGAGTGTTTTTAGTTGTGATATTGCTGCAGGTCTATATACGTCGCATGCTACAAGTAATGGTTTTTTGCCTTGTTTTCTCAAATAATTTGCAAGTTTACCAGCAAGGGTTGTTTTACCACTTCCTTGTAGACCTACTAGCATTATTACTGTTGGTGGATTTGACGATACATTAAGCTTCGTTTCAGTACCACCAAGTATTTCACAAAGCTCTTCCCTTACTATTTTTACAACTTGTTGACCTGGAGTTAAGCTATCCAAAACATCAGCACCTAAGGCTTTTTCTTCTATTTTAGAAATAAATTCTTTTACGACTTTAAAATTTACATCTGCTTCTAAAAGTGCTAATTTTACTTCTCTCATCATCTCTTTTAGTGATGATTCATTTATCCTAGTTTCACCTTTTATTTTCTTAACAATATTTTGTAATTTATCAGATAAATTATCAAACATTTCCTCACCTATATTTCTTTGTTATTTCATTAATTTCTTGCTCATTTTTACCCTTTGTGTTTTTATTAACTTCTTCTATTAAAACAATTATATCTTCTTTCATTTTTACTACTTTTAACATTTCTTCAAATTTCAAGATTTGCTTTTCAGCCTTCTTAATTGTATCTCTTACTGCTTGATGGGTAACATTTTTGCTTTCTGCTATTTCTCTTAAAGAAAAATCCTCATAGTGATAAAGCTCAAACATTTCTCTCATATGTTTCGTAAGTAGCAACTTATATTCTTCATATATAGAAAAGAGTTTAATATTTTTCTCCATATCATCTCTCCTAAAAAACAAACAAATAGTGTAAAGTTTTTTAACTTTACACTATTATATATGCATTATTATAATTTGTCAATATTTTTATAACTAATTATCAAAAAGTTCTTTTATAAGTTCAACAAGATCAAGATCTTCTATTTGATTAATTGTGTTTCTAAAAACAGCTTTTTGAATTAACCGAGCATTTTTTCTTTCTTTTAATATTTCAATTTTAAATTTCTCTATACCTTCTTTTGAAATTTTATAGATTATATCTCCTTTATCAACATTGATTTTATCCTTTAGTAATTTACCTTTAGCTAAACTACAAATATCAATCATATAATAGGGAATTTCCTTATTGATATTAATAAACCACGTTTCATTCTCGTGTTGAAGCGGAATTGTTTTTTTTTGATTAGTTTTAACCTTAATTAGTAATTGATTATGCCTTGTGATTTTATTCACATGCTGTGTTTTCTTGAATTCTTCTGTATACTTGTTATCTTGATGAAAATATATTGTTTTAATTTTATAGGATTTAGTCATAAGTGCAAATCTTTTATCACAGGTATACACTGTTACTTTGCCTTTTTCTTCATAATCTAATAATGCTCTAATAATTCTTGCATCTTTATTTTCAATTTCCCATCCTACTAAGTTTGCTTCTTTGGGCGTAAGAATAACTTCATTTTGCGTTCTTGTTGATATTCTGAGTAATTTAATAGCATTATATTTAAGTTTTGAATCATTACCTATTGCATGTTTTTCTAATTCTTCTACGACTAATGATGATATTACTATTTTTACATTTGGGCTTTTCTCCCACATATCTATAATGTTAGACTTAGCAATTATACTTGTATCAGGAAATACAGTTTGTTTATTATTAAACGATAAACAAATAGTAACTTTATTACAAATATTTTTTATAATCCGAAACAACCTGTTTTTAGTCTTTTTTTGATTTATTTTAGTCATAATATTGCCTCCTTATTAAGTTTTTTATTTATATACTTTACTAGTTTTTTATATTACATCAAAATCAGAGCAAAGCATTTGCTTTCTCTTTTAATGTCATTTATGCTTCATATAATATCATTCTTTACATAAACATGCAATGCTCTATATGAATTGTTATATTTTTTTTATTCCTATTGACTTTCAAACATTTGTTCTGTATAATTCTTCTATATAAAAGGGGAGGTATTATGGATTTATTATATATATCAATCATCATTTTACTTATAATTACTATTATTATTTTAATTGTTACAAAATCACGTAAAAGTGATATTAAAGAAATATCAGAATTATTAAAAGAAAATAGAGAAATGATAGATAAAAGTATTGGAAATAAAATTGTAGAAGGTGTCAATGTTCAACAAAACCAACTTACAAACCTTACAAGCATAAATGAAAGTAAATTAGAAAACATTCGTAAAGTTGTTGATGAACGTTTATTTACTATACAGAAAGATAATAATGAAAAATTAGAAAAAATGAGAATAACTGTCGATGAAAAACTTCAAGGTACTCTTGAAAAAAGGCTTGGTGAATCTTTTAAATTAGTAAATGATAGACTAGAGTCAGTTTATAAAGGGCTTGGTGAAATGCAAACTCTCGCTCAAGGTGTTGGTGATTTGAAAAAAGTTTTTACAAATGTTAAGTCTAGAGGATATTGGGGTGAAATACAACTTTCAAATATATTGGAACAATTTTTAACAAAAGACCAGTTTCTTGTTAATGTAAAAATAAAAGAAAAAACTAATGACTTTGTAGAGTTTGCTATAAAGCTTCCAGGAAAAACTAATAACAATGATTTTGTTTTACTTCCTGTTGACTCTAAGTTCCCTATAGAAGATTATTCTAGACTTATTGAGGCAGAAGAAGTTGGAGATGTTACTACAATAAACGAATCTAGAAAAGGCTTAGAAAACTCTATTAAATCATGTGCTAAAGCTATTTCTGATAAGTATATCGATCCACCTTTTACTACGGATTTTGGTATAATGTTTTTACCTACTGAAAGTTTATATTGCGAAGTTGTAAGAAACTCTGCACTATGTGAAATACTAGCTCAAAAATATAGAGTTGTAGTGACAGGACCAACAACATTTATTGCTCTATTGAACAGTTTACAAATGGGCTTTAGAACTCTTGCAATCGAAAAACGTTCTAGTGAGGTATGGGAACTTCTTGGAGTAGTAAAATCTGAATTTTCTAAATTTGGTAATTTACTTGATAAAACAAATAAAAAGTTACAAGAAATTTCTTCTACTATGTCTCTTGCTAGCAAAAAGACTAGAACCATAGAAAGGAAACTTAGAAATGTTGAGTCCTTACCTGTTGCAGAAGATTCTTTTTATGATAGTGATGATATAATAGATGATAACCGTGTCGAAACAGATATATGATATGAAACAAAACAACAAGTCAATTCTTGTTGTTTTGTTTATATGGTTTTATTATAATAAATTACTTTCGAAATATAGTAATTACCTTCAATTGTTGCATCTTTTCTAAATACATATTCTATTTCAAATTTTTCTTCAGTATTCTTTAATTTATTTGTATATTCCACTTTTATAATATAGCCACTCTCTTTACCACCTATAACTCGAATTATCCTAGCAGTGCTTTCATCTACTCTATTATTGTTTTTGTTTACAAGGGCTACTAGTTTTTGTTCTTTATTATAAAACTTACTTTCTTTCACATTGTAGTTATAATCTGGGAAAAACTGTTTTAATACTTCTGTTACTGTAAGTCCATCAACATATTTGTTTGTTATATACTTTTTATCTCCATCATTAACCTCAGACTCTATACCATTTTTTATAATCCTACTTTTAAATGTATTTTCATTTTTTAGAATATATTGTATTGCAAATTCTATTCCTTCTTCTCCCTGCGTTATTATGCTTTTCTTGTTCTCTGATACTGCAGTTTCAATAAAAATGTCGGCTACTTTTTTTAAATATTCAGTCAAGAATTTTTCATCTTCTTTATCCACTTTACTAGAACTATTAATGCTATTTAAAGCATTTTTTTCTATATATTTAACTCTTAATGTATTTACTATTATAAAACTAGCTGTAATTATTATTGTTATTGTAATAATTATTAACAGTAACTTATACTTACTCTTTTTTCTCATATGTTTTCTCTCCTTGACATAAATTAATCTATTAATATTAGTATATCATATTATGTGTGTTTTTCTAATATTTTATTTAATTTATTAAAAAATACTTTATATATTTTTATAACATATATTATTATTTACATTAACAAATATATATGTTACACTAACATCTAAAAGGAGATGAATTTTATGGATAATTATAAAGCAATAATATTGTGTGGTGGACTTGGAAAAAGAATGCATTCAGATATTCCTAAGGCATTACATAAAGTATTCGATAAATCAATATCTAGATGTGTTGTTGATTCTATATCTAGTGCAGGTATAAAAGATATTTGTATGATTTTAGGACACAAATCTGAAATGATAATAGAAGAATTTAAAGATGTTCCAAATATATCTTATGCTTATCAAACTGAACTTTTAGGCACTGGTCATGCCGTTATGCAAGCGGTAGATTTCATTAAAGAAAATGATAAGGTTTTAGTTATATATGGCGATATGCCTCTTATTACTAAAGAATCCATTGAAGGATTAATTTCTAACTTTTCGAACAATAACTATGCTGCCTCTGTAATGACAGCTATTGTAGATAATCCATTCGGCTATGGCAGGATAATTAGATATGGCGAAGATTTATTTAAAAAAATAGTTGAGGAAAAAGATGCCTCACCTGAAGAAAAGCAAATAAAAGAAGTAAATTTAGGCGTATATATGTATAATGGTGCTGACTTACTCTCATCACTAAAAAAACTAACTAACAATAATGCTCAGAAAGAATACTATTTAACAGATACTCTATATCATATATTGATTGATAATAAAGATATTGGTACTTATGTAATTCCTGATGCTACTGAAAGTAATAACGTTAATTCACGTCCTGAACTTGCAGTTGCTACAAGATTAATGCTAGATAGAACCAACAAAAAACATCTTGAAAATGGAGTTACTATAATAGATCCTAGTAACACATATATTGGTAGTGATGTTGTTATAGGAAAAGATACTATTATATATCCTGGAACTACCATAACAGGAAATTCTGTAATTGGAAACAATTGCATTATAGAATGTTCATATATTATAAATTCTAAAATAGAAAACAATTCTAAGATTTCCGCTTTTTCAAATATTGTGAATAAATTTTAAAAAATTATTTATCATTAATAGGAAACGAGCTTTAGTGTTCGTTTTTTATTTATGTTATATTTTTTA
>CAYXLQ010000049.1:0-2695 GCA_964465775.1 uncultured Clostridiaceae bacterium | reverse complement strand
TCATTAATAGGAAACGAGCTTTAGTGTTCGTTTTTTATTTATGTTATATTTTTTACTTATCTGTTTTTATTGCTTCTTTTACACATTTTTCCTTGTATTTTATTTAAATATATTATACAATTTTAAGAGATGTATGAAAACGGAGGATAAAAATGATAAATTCAAATTTAATAGCTTTTCAAAAAAAACATGATTTAGATAACTCTTTCATAGAAATAGTATCATCGTTTTTTGATAAGCTTGTATCTTTTGGATACATTGGTAATATGCAAAAAAACAGATTAATATCAAAACTTGATGAAAATGTTGATTATGTTATATTAGGTACACAAGATATTTACGATTACAAAAGTGGATATTATGATGCAGATAAAAAAACACTATATATAAAAGACCAAAACAATATTTCTGCTGTATATTTAAGGGTTCTTTATGCCATTTGCACAACTGAACTTTCTTTAAATCATCATAATATAGCCTTTGCAACAACAAAACTTGCTTCTACAAGTTATAAATTACATCATGAAAACTTTGCTATAAACAGAGCTGTTCTTGCAAATATAGTTTGTAGATTATTGGGAACATCTACTAATATAGATACTACTGCTTTTTATAAAACATATTCTCATAACTTTTTAGGATTTGAGATTTCGTCAGATAATGATATATATGCACTAGAAGGAAAAGTATTATCACAAATGTGCTTTGCTCTTGGAATCGATGAGCAGCTAATTTATACTGCTTTATTCTCTAACGATCCTATAAAATCATTAAATCGTATTTTTAGCAAAGTTTCATTTAATGAAAGTGATAAATTTTTAAAGTTTTTTGACAAGACTAGTAGATTTTACTCTAATTATTGTAAATTAGCGCATCTTGCTAAAATATTAAATTTAAACTATGTTGAGCTTAAAAAGAATGTTTTAAACGAGGGTTTTGACAATTTAAAACTTGAGAGAACAAAAATAATAGCTAAAGCTAGAGATATATTGAGTAAAATGAAGTCTAAAAACAATGGCGACTTATACTCTGATGAAGGTTTGGATTTAAATCTTGCTGAAACTTTGGAAAACTTAGAAAAAGATATTACAAAACAGTTAACAGCTACACAAAATATACTTGCTAGTAAAATAATTACTTCTATTTCTTATCTTTCTTCTTACCAATATGCAAGTAAATTGAAACAATTTAATGATATGTTAATATTTCCAAATAAAAAAGTAGACGATGCAATATATAATAATATTGTTTATAACCTTATGCCAGATGGTGAGATTACTGTAACTAATATTATTCAAAAAATACGATATTCTTTAATAAACCATGTATTGTTTTCTGATAAATTCACAGATGTTTCAAAACGTATAGGTTTTTATGCTAACATGAATGATATAGCTTCAGACCCAGCATATAGCCATGTATTCGTTACTGTAAACGGAAGGTTTTCCCACTTAATTGAAGTTAACTCTCTTAATAAAACAATGAAACAACTTAAAGATAATTGTAATATAATACCTGCTGATAATTTACGTTATTTAATGAATAGTGATTATTCAAACTTGCATATTGATAAAATAGAAAAAGTGGTATCTTCATTAAAATCAAGTTATACTGAATTAAAAGGATATTCTCTTGATAATATATTTTTATTTAACATTAATAATATAGATTATCTAGTTGTTGATACTACTGATAAATTATTACTATTTAATGTAGGATATAAACATGGTAACTATTTATGTACTCAAATGGCGCTTTCAGATTATTTCTTATTATTTTATAGTAATTCTAAAAAAGGAGAAGATATTTCCCTTTTACCTACTATGTATAAAAACAAAAAAAAGGTTTTTGCCAAATAATATAATCCACTTTAACAAAAAAGAAGCTGCAAAACGGCTTCTTTTCTGTTATGTTTATATATTAATTTAAAACTGTAGAAATAGAAAGTCCATCTCCTACTTCCATTATTATTGTATCTAAATTTTCATTTTCTGTAACTTCTTTTATATATTCTCTTAGTCTAGTCACCATTGTTCTATGCCTATGCTCATTATACGAAGACATTACCATTCCCTTATGTAATATGTTGTCTGCAATTATTATTGATCCTTTTTTAGTTAAACGAAGAGCTTCTTTTAAATAGTTCATATATTGACCTTTAGCTGCATCTATAAATATTACATCATATGTTTTATTTTGACTTTTCATATACTCATACGCATCCATATGAACTACGGCTATGTTTTCCTCACTACTTATTTCTCTTATATTTTCTCTTGCTTCAAGAACTCTATCTTCATTAATTTCTATAGTTATAATTTGACCATCATTATCTAAATACCTAGAAAAACAAAGAGCAGAATATCCAACAGCTGTTCCAATTTCAAGAATTGTCTTTGGTCTTGTTTCTTTAAGTTTTTCAGTTATAATTTGCATTGTATCATCTTGCAAAATTGGAATATTCCTCGATTCTGCACTTTCTTTTAGTTTTTTTAGTTTATTCTCATCAATCATTTTTTATCTTCCCTAAATCATATATTCTTTTCATTAATTCTTCAGTAAGCTTGTTTAATAATTCTTTATCTTTAATTTGTTCCCTATACTCTTCAAGATCGTAACTATTACCATAAACCACTTTTACTTTTCTAAATATTTTCTTATTCTCTTCAATATATACAGGTTGTATTTTCCCTCC
>CAYXLQ010000048.1:0-8537 GCA_964465775.1 uncultured Clostridiaceae bacterium | reverse complement strand
ATTGTTTTTTTGAACAAATAATAATAATAATAATATAACTATTATAGATATAATTACTACAAATACTATTATAATGTTTTTTTTATTCATATTCTCTAATTATCCTTTCACTATTACTTTTAACCATTCTTTCCAAACATTGCATTTTTAAATGCTTCATCATAAATTATATACCACTGGTTTTTATTTTTTTCCATATTTATTTCACATGTTTCTTGGTAAACATTGTTTTTATTTTCATTTATTTTCTTAAATAGTTCTTCATCAAAATTATATTTTTCATCTTTTTGTTGTTCTACTATGTTTTGTTTAAAAAGTTCATAATAATCACTTTTCTTTATAATAATTATTACTTTTGCACTAGATTCACTAATATATTCAATTTTTTCAATTAAATATTCTATATTTTTAAAATGTTCTTTTATATACTCTTTATCTTTTATATAATCCACATAACCATTTTGAAATAATTGCTTTTCCGAATAATGTTTTTTGATGGTATTATTCCTAGCATTATTTTTAAAATAAAGGTTTGCTTCATATATGTTGCCCTTTGTAATTTCTTCAAAAAAATGTTCAACTACATAATTTAAAGATCTTAAATAATAAAAGTATCCACAAAGAAGAAAAATTATAGTTGTTATTAATATAAACCCTAAAAAAAATGTTTTTTTCATATTTTCTCCTTTACTATTTATTTTGCAAATCTATGAAATGCAGAAATACATCCAGCATTGATTACTTCGTCTTGAGTTAAATTATACGATGCATTATATGATTTATTTAATTTTACCATTGCTGCTTCAATTGTTGTAAACCTTCCCCATATCCAACTGCTTGTAGACATGTTTCTGTCTGGAACGTAAAAATATTCTGCTCCTCCTGTATTATCAATTCTTGATTCATTAAGTACATTATCTACGGCTATATATGCCTTTTCTATTTGCTCTGCATTTACGGGTGTTCTATTAGGATCCATTCCAGTTCCTGCGGTATTAACACAATTAAATTGTGTCCTACTTGAAACTGTTTCTAGTACTGTACGATTGTTTTTTTGGACTCTATTTAATATTACATTTATAACTCCTTCCATTCCTGATATTACATCAGCCTCTGCCTCTCCAAAGGCTAAAAGTGCTAATATGTCCCTATCAGATTTAGGAGTTCCATCCGGATTATAAAAACTTCCATTTGTAAAAGTGTTTTGGCCTGATTGTGTTGAATCAATCCTTACCTGTTCTGGCAATCCTGCTAACGCCCTATAATTACCTCCTGCATTTGTATACGATAATGTTTCTAATTCTATATCAATACCTAAAGAATCTCCATATATATATTTCCACCCAGTTTCGCTTTTTGCAAGGGTCTGAACATGGTTTTTTAATGTATAAAAAGCATAATTCATCCAAGATCTTGCATAACCTATATGGTCAGAAAAGCCTTTTTCACTTTTTAAGTATTTCTTATAAACGTCCTCCTTAGCATTTATTATATCATATCTAGTTAATCTCACTGTTGTATTATTATTATCATTAGCTAAGTCATTATAATAACTTTCTTCCATAGCAGACAAATTATCTATCTCTATATATTCTTTAACATCATCAGTTTTATATTTTCTTTCTTCATTTGAAATCGATTCTACTTTATCCCTCCATGTTTTTGTATCTGTCTGTTTATATCCCTTTTTAACTGAATAAGTGTTTTGATATATCCTTCTATTTTCTGTAGATTCTACTAGACGCCCCTTTTCAAACTCCCTCATTTCGTCAGATGATTTTTGTTCTCCTTCTTTATATTCTGTTCTGTATACATAGTGTTCTGGAACATCCACAGATTTATTATATTTTATTACATTGTAGGAATTCGATAATATTTTATCAAAAAGTTTTGCATTTTGTAATTTATATTCTATATCATATGAAACGTTTGATGAAACTAATTTAGGTGACGAATATAATTGCTTACAAGAATTCCCTTCTTTTATTTCATTCACTTGTGATGCTGATACTAATGTTTCTTCACCTGAACTATCAACATTATATGTTTTCTTTATGGTGTATGTTATTTCATCATATACCACTTGCTCCGTTGTTTCTGTTAATATTTCTAAATTATATTGATTTATTGTTATATCATGATAACCATTTAATAACATTTGATAACCAAATTGTCCATCTTCCAAAGAGTCATTTCCTCTTCCTTCTCCGGCCAACCCCGAAAACAAACTATATGGTACTATCCATAATTGTAGATAGGGCCTTACCATATCTGTAAATGTGTTTAAAGGTGTGTTGTTTTCATCTTGTGGATATTGTAGCTTCGTAACATCATCAACTTGTAAATCAGCTTGTCCTTTATCTTCATCTCTAAGATATTTCTTCCAGATAATTTTATTGAAATTATATCTTTCGCTATTTAAAAAGTGTTCATATAATGTTAAATTATCATTAATATTTAAAGCTCCTGACATAAGATTTGTTCCTGAATTATTAACATCACCTCTCCTGTATTTTTTAGATATAAATTGATGCAATGTTGTGTTTCTCAACTCTAATTCTTCAAAATACTTATCCGCTATTTCTTTAACTTCATCATTCGTAGCCAATAGTAATGAACCTGTTTTTTTATACAATTGAGAACCTGGAGTTTCTGTATCTAGTTCTAAATAATAGTTGTTAATTGCTGCTGACGACGATTTCACAGAATAATCTGCAAGGACAATTATAACACTTGCTAATAACACAAGTATAATAAATATCACTATTATAATTATTTTGGCTTTTAAAGGTAGCATCCTCCACAACAATTTCATTCTCTCTTTAAAAAAATCCGCAGTCTTTTTGCCTGCTTTTTTTGCTAGTTTTTTTCCTTTATCTGCTGCTTTTTTTCCAATTCCTGCACCTGCAGGTAATCTATCATTGTTATCTATGTTATCTACACTTTCATTTTCATCCATATTGTTAAATCACCCCTACATTATAATATTAAACTCTATCTTTTTTTCTTGATCATTAAATATGCAGTTATTAAATACTATCTTTTTTATATCAATTTGTTTATCTAATGGTATATTAAATGCTATATTAAACATTGCTCTAGAGTTAGGTTTGATCTCCGAGTATACACTTGATATAGAAGCTGAATCCATCATTATACTATTATTGGAAGTATATAATAATGCTGCATCTGTTTCATGTAAATTTAAGTAAATGGGTTTTTCATTATTATTTTCGATAAAAAATTTAAATTCTATAGCATCAAGTGTTTGATATATTGTTTCTAAATTAATTTTTGCATTTTCTAATTGATATGAATTAGAAACAACTTCGTAGTTATAAAAATTTTCAAGCGTCATCTTCCAATTGTTGGGGCTGATTTCAATTACATTAATATTTAATTCCTTATTACCTGTTTTAACTGTACATTTGTATATTAACTTATCATCAATGCGAAAATATTGTACGGAACTAATCTTCAAATATGGGTTATAAATATTATTATTAAAATAATCAACAAAAGAGTTTAGTGTAATTTTTTTATAATTAATATATTTTTCATCTAGTTTTTCATATAAACCACTTATGTCTTGTTTAGCTATTAGATTTATTATTTCTTCTAAATATTTTTCAGATAATTCAGTAATCGCTTCTTTCTCAGTAATTGGTTGATAAGAAGAAATTTCAGGGGTTTTTTCAGGTTTCCAAATTGAATATATTATGATTCCTAAAACTATAAATATTAAAAAATATATGTATATTTTTGTTTTCCCTTGTTTCATGTTTTATCCCCTATTCCATATAAACTATTTCATACTTATTATGATTTTCGTACAACTTTATTCCTATATATCCTTTGCTCATTTTATATCCAAATCTATCTCCTGATAGATCTCCAACATATTGCTTAATAATATAATCATCTAACCTTGTAAAATCAACTTCAAGTTTACACAAATATATGTTGTTCTCAAAGGAATATATTTTAGAAATATCAAACGGTGCTATTTTAGATATTTCTTCATTAGCAGGATCCTTATAAATAAATCTATCTATAAATTCTGAAGATAATTTCAAATAGTTTTTTTTACTAATTACTTTTTTATATTCATTAGATAATACACTATAATAATCCGAATATTCATAATTACTTTTATTACCTATTTCATCGTAACCTTTTGTTGAAAAGTATGAATTTATTATATTTCTAATTTCAAAATAAGTTTTTCTACTACTAATGCTTTTATTCTCATCTAAAATCTCCTCTATGGTTGAAAAAGTATATTTAAACTTAGTATTTTTATCTATATTTTTTTTGATTACTTCAGTTGTAAAAAACATTACAGTTGTAATTATAAATAAAATTATTATATATTTTATTTTCTTATCTAGTTTTTCAAACTTGTTAATTATCTTTAATAAAATTATAATCACCCTCTTATTAATTTGCATCAGACGCATCTGCCTTATTAGCCTGTTTCAATACTTGTTCAAAATCGCCAATAGCTTTTTTGTTTGTTCTCATTTCTTTCCAATAAGCTTTAACCGTGTTTTTTCCCTTTTCAATACCTTGCCCCTCTATATCTTGTTTACTAACTGCTTTATGTAGCTTTTGCACTGCTTTTGTTGCTTTTTGTACCTTTTCTATTGGGAAAACTGCCGCATCTACTATTCCACTTCCTATAGCATCACCAACACCTGCTCCTGACATTACACCTCTAAGAGCCTCATCCAAGTTACCATCTGCTCCTGCTATAATTGCTCCTGCTGCTCCTCCTGCAATTCCTCCTCCTGTTTCAACAATGCCTTTAATAATTTGCTTTGTTCCTTCTCTTTTTTGTTTTTTAATATTATCAAGTTGATCCTCATATTTATCTAACATTGCTTGATAATCTCTTGCTTCTTTAAGGTTTCTGGTAGGTTTTGCAGTCTTTCTTGTAGTTTGAACTTTGGGTTCATTCATTGTTCCCGCTGCTCTCTCATTGTTATAATGATCCATGTATGGTTCTGCATATGACGCTCCTCCATCAGCTGCGAAATCATTTCCACCGCTTCCTTCGGGTAATTGAGTTTGTGAACTTCTATCTTCTTCCGGGGCATACATTGCAGAATCCCTTTGTAATCTCGACTTTGCTTTTGCTGCCGCTTTGTTTGCATTTGATCTTTCTTTAATCCCTCCAGTAATTTTTCCAGTATTATCAAGAACTCTTTTTCCAAATTTAAAAGCTATTGCTGTTTTAGCTAAGCTCGCCATAGCTCCTTTGTGATCTGCTTTTGTATTACTTATTCCGAAAATCTTTTTAAGCATTTCTTCAATCTTAAATACTGAAGTTAGTGCTATTATAGATAAGATACCTATTGCCGCTGACCTATCAGATGGATCTACTACTATTGAAAAGTTTATCATTACTATTAATGATATTATTAATGCATATATAAATGCTTGTATAGTTTGTAAGAATACTAACGTACAAAATTCTTTTATCCAACTACTTAATGCTCCTCCGTTTTTTCCAAACATTATTTTTCCTCCTTACCCTGAAAAAGATTTATTAAAGAAATCATATACTACTACAGCAGGCGCTAACAATGCTAATATTATTACAAAAAATACACGCTTTATATATGATAACAAAAACATAAATGATTGTACTACTAAAATAGCATATAATATCGCATTTTGAATTACTATTTTAGATGCTTTCCAAGAGCCTGTTTCTACTTCCCAAGCTGCTTCTTTAAAATATTGTGCCAAATTAGCTGCTAAACTCTTTTGTGAACCACCTTGCCCCAAAACATCCTTATTATATATTTCATCACATGCTATATAAAATTCAAGTTTTCTATTTTCCTCTTCACTTCTATTTCTTTTATTAGATAATTCTTTTAATTCCTCTTCAAACGGTCTTCCTTGTGAAATGTGTCTAACGTTTTCAGCTAATACTCTTATAAAATCTTTATCACCTCTAGACCAGGTCCAGAAATTAGAATTAGCAGAAGTATCTATTGTATACCAGTTGTTTCGGTCTCCAAATCTCCAATACCTGTACCTTTCATCTTGTAATAAAGATGCTGCAATTTTCGGATTTTCATTTATTATTTCTTTAGCCTCTGTAAGAGTAATATCAATTCTTCCAATGCCATCAAAAACTCTTGATAAACCAAAACTAGTCCAGTCTGTTATATGCTGAGACGACATTGCATTTATGAAAGAGTTTATTTTATCTTCATCGCTAACTCCATCATCATCAAATGTAAGGGCAGTTACCGCTTCTGTAGAGTCAATTGCATTTGTAGCAATGGTACTTGCAACGATTACAAGTTGTTCATTTAAATAAAAAACAAATGAAATAAATATATGCATTGTGAATAGTAATACTATTCCTGATACCCAATTAACAATTGCTGTTTTATATTTTGCCTTTTCTGAAGCAATTGTAGATATAGCTAATTTTACGCCCATAATTAATATCGATATACCAAAAAATCCTATTGCTATTACGAATATAGTTCCATACATTTTAGCCAATACTTCTTGAATAGTTCCTACTAAAGAACCTTCTGATGGAGTTAAAAAGTTTATATCTAAAAGAGGAATTGCATTAAATATTATTGCATCAGCCCAAGGAAATATATTTGTTCCTGATACTGCTAAGAATACTTTACCTATTAACCATTCCCCTAATGATGCTAATGCATAAACCAAACTACTTAGTGCATCTAACAATATTGATGCTAATGTCTTTTTCCCTACTTGTTCAGAAGTATCTCTTACGAGTGTATCTACTACATAATTTGGATTTATCGCTGCATATGTACTTTTAACAAATAATGTGATTAGCATTATTACCGCAACTAAACAAATTAATTTTAAAATGCGTTTTTTATTCTTTTTATATTCCATTTCTTTCCTCCATATATTAAAATGTTCTTATAGTGTATTTTCTTTCTCTTTTTTCTTTTGCATTTCAATTATTTTAGATAAATTTGTTTCAACAAATTCAAATTCTTTTTGTGTTGGTTTAATTGCAATAACTGCAGACTCATACCCTAACCTTAACAATCCTTCTCCTCTTGTTGCTGTTAGTAGAAAATCCTTTTCCCCATCACTTAACTTAAATACCTCTTTTAGGTATTCTATCTCAGATTTATCTTGTGCTAAAAACAGCTTTGTTTCTGCTGAAGTCAATACCGCCTGTGCTGACTTGTTTTCATAAAAATCCTGGAATTTTTGAGAAACAACTGTAAGAGAAACGTTTCTTTTTCTAGCACGTCTAGCCATTGTATTTAAAAAATCCACTGCCTCTGGGTATGCTAGAAGCATCCATGCTTCATCAACAAGTACTCTTTTATGTCTTGCTTTAGACTTATCTTCACTATTTTTCTTAACGTATTTTTCCCAAATCCATGATAACAAAATTTGTTGAGCTAATGGCCTTGCAAATCTTTCTTCTAATTGAGAAATATTTATATTAATAAACGGACATCCCTCCATTAGATCAAATGTTGATTGTCCATCAAAGTATGCCATTTGTCCATTAAATTTTTTACAATATTGTTTCATAACTTTTATCAAATAGTTATAATGAAATTCATACGTCGCATTATCATTTTCTTTTGCTTTTTTTTCTAATCTTTCATACCACTCTGATATTGTTGGCATTAATTTCTTTTCTTTGGTTAATTTACCTGCCAGTTCATCTGAATCAACATATAAGCTTTCTATATTATTAGTAAAACCTCTTTCCTTATATTCTTCTGCTACCACTTCACTTATGATTTGCTTAGTAAGTTCTGTTACTTCTTCGCTCTTAGTTGATCCTCTAGCCATTGTTAATAATGCTTGTGTAACGTCTTCAATTTTATTTTCCAAATTTAATGTGAATATTTCTTTTCCTGTTATTTCGTCTTTTGTTATTTCAGCTTCTATATCAAAAATGTTTATTACCGTCTTACTTGTTGGACTTATATCTACATTGATCCCTCTTAGAGTTTCAGCCATATAAACATATTCGCCTTCTGCATCAAGTACAAGGTTTTCTATTCCCATTAACACTGCTGATCTTGACATTATTGTTTTTATAGTAACTGACTTTCCTGCTCCCGATTTCCCAAATATTATCATATTATAATTCGTCATAGAATGTGCAAAATTATCAAATATTACAGGAAGTCCTGTTTGTTTGTTAATTCCTATTGGCACACCTTTTTTGTGACCAACATCTGCATTAACAAAAGGAAAAACAGTCGCCATAGATCCTCTATCAAAAGTATGTTTTCTCCTTACGGCGTTCGTATTTAGTGGTAAATTAGATTTAAATGCTTCTTCTTGTAAAGCCCAAGCTGTTTTTAACCCAACCATATTTTTAGATGCTTCCATTGCTAGCAGTTCTGAAGTCTTATCAAGTTCAGATTTCGAGTATGCAAATAAAGTACATATTATAGTGGCTTCAAAAAGTTTATTATACCCTGCTGCTATTTGATCTCTTAACGCCTCGGCTTCTGCTTGTTTTGCCGAAAGTACTGATACCCTGTTAA
>CAYXLQ010000047.1:0-8665 GCA_964465775.1 uncultured Clostridiaceae bacterium | reverse complement strand
AAAGAATGTTGAGATGAGAATTTTATTTCCCACCCCAACATTTATTATACAGCCACAATTGGTCGTGAGACCAATTGTTAATTTTTTATTTCATCTAAACATTTTCTACAAACCAATTTACCTTTAAAATCAGAAAGCTCATCTTCTTTTGAACAAAAAATACAAGAAGAAGAATATTTTCTAAGAAAAATAGTATCTTTGTCAGCAGTGATTTCAATAGAATCACGGATTTGTAAGTTAAGAGTTTTCCTAAGCTCCATAGGAAGTACAATTCTTCCCAATTCATCTAATTTTCTTACAATGCCAGTAGTTTTCATCTAAGCATACCCCCTTACACTTGTATATATACCACAAAATTCGACAAAATTCAACAAACCAAGAGTAATATAGTAAAAAAGTTATCGACAAAAAAGGAAAAGTATGGCAAAATGCGAAAATTAAAAATATATCACCTTAATGGTGATACATTTCATTATTATTTATTTTAAAACTACGAAATATTTGTTCTAATAAAAACACTCTAAAAAGCTGATGAGGAAAGGTTAATCTGGAAAATGAAGTAATTAGATTTGCTTTGTTTTTAACCTTTTCTGATAATCCCAAGCTACCACCAATACAAAATATAATAGTAGAATGTTTTTGACTGATTTCGGAAATATTATTAGCAAACTCGGTAGAAGAAAATTCTTTACCTCTTTCATCTAAACAAATTATATATGCATTTTTATAGCTATCTAACTTATTTAACATCATATTAGCTTCTTTTTCTTTTACTAATTCTAAAGCTCCAGTACTTTCTGTAGTAGGTATTTTTTCATCTGCTAGTTCAATGATTTGTAATTTACAGAATCTAGATAATCTCTTAATATATTCGTCTATTAATAAAGTGATGCTCTTTTCTTTAATTTTACCGTGACATATAACTTTTATACTTATCATAATAAATAAACTTCCCCTGTAAATTCTTTAGGAGCAACAGAGATATCAAATTCACTTATATCAAAACCTGCTAGAGATAGAGTAGAGCAAATAGCTTCTTTTGCTAGAATTGGCATATTATTATTTTCACTCATGTGACTTAACAGGAAGTTTCTTTTTCCGTTTTCAGCAAGTTTTAGTATAACTTGTCCGCTATCTTCATTAGATAAATGTCCATAGGGACCTGCAATTCTTCTTTTTATATAAAAAGGATAACTACCCGCATAAAGCATATTTTTATCATAATTTGATTCTATTACTGAAAAAGAGGAATCACAAAGATGACAAAAAACATCGTCTGTCATAGTTCCAAGATCCGTAGCTATAGTAAGTGTTTTTTTCCCAGAGCTCATTTTATAACCAACTGGATTTACAGCATCATGTATTGTATCAAAAGCTTGGATAGTAACATCATTTATAGTTATAGGATTGTTAGTATCAATAATCTGTAAAGAATCAGAAGGTATTTCAGCTTTGTTCAGAATATTACATAAATAGTTGTAAGTTCCTTCAGATGAATAAATAGGAGTGTTAGGATTTTTCTTAACAAACATATTTAATCCTTTTATATGGTCAGAATGTTCGTGTGTTATAAATACAGCATTAACATTTGAGATATCGTTTCCAGATGTAGTTAATGCATCTTTAATTTTTTTATAGCTTACGCCAAGATCAATAATAATAGAAGTAAGGTCAGATTTTATATAGTACATATTACCAGAACTACTACTAAAGAAAGGGTATAATTTTAGCATGATACACCGCTTTCTTTAACACACGCTTCGGGATCTCTATAAAATTCAATCTTTGCACCTAATTTTTTGAATTTTTCAACGATGTTCTCATAACCTCTTTCAATATGATAAATATCATATATTTCAGTTCTTCCATGAGCAACTAGACCTGCAAGAATCATAGCTGCACCAGCTCTTAAATCATGAGCACCAACAGGAGAACCATACAATTTGTCAACACCTTTTACCATAGCTGTTCTACCATGTGCCGTTATATCAGCTCCCATTTTAATCAATTCATCTGTGTATTGGAAACGAGAGTCCCAAATACTTTCTATAATCATGCCAGTGCCTTTTGACATCGCAATTAATGTACATATTTGAGGTTGCATATCAGTAGGGAAGCCAGGGTATGGCATTGTTTTTATATTGATAGGTCTTGGAGTATCATCCATAGATACTCTTATAGTATCTTCAAATTCTATAACTTCTGCTCCAGCTTCTTGAAGTTTTGCTGTAATTGGTTCCATATGTTTTGGAATACAATTTTTTATTAAAACATTTCCTTTAGTTATAGCTGCGGCAACCATAAAAGTTCCTGCTTCTATTTGATCTGGAATTACTGCATAACTAGAATTTTGATTAAGTTCTTTAACACCTGTTACTTTTATTACGTCAGTACCAGCTCCTTTAATATTAGCTCCAACAGAATTCAAAAAGTTTGCAACATCAACAACGTGTGGTTCTTTAGCGCAGTTTTCAATTGTAGATGTACCATTTGCAAGAGTAGCGGCAAGTATTGCATTGATTGTAGCACCAACGCTAACAACATCAAGGAAAATACTGGTAGCATTAAGTCCATCCTTTGGAGCAGAAGCATATACATTTCCTCTTTTTACACCAATTGTTGCACCTAAACTCTCAAATGCTTTAATATGTTGGTCAATAGGTCTTGCACCTAAATTACAACCACCTGGTAAACTTATTTGAGCAGAACCAAACTTACCAATTAAAGCTCCTAAAAGATAATATGAAGCTCTAAATTTACATGTTAAATCATACGGTGCAGTAGTAATGTTTACCCCCGTATTGTCTATTATAAGTTCGTGTTCTGATATGTATTCCACCTTTGAACCCAAAGATTTCAATATTTTTATAATTGCCCTAATATCGCTTATATCAGGTACATTTTCTAAATGACATTTTCCATTTACTAGTAATGTAGCAGGAAGTATTGCTACGGCTGCATTTTTTGCACCGCTAATTGTAACTTCTCCGCGATAGTCTACAAGGACCATCAACAATTATTTTATCCATTATATCCCCCTTAAAACAATTATTTTGCATTTGTAAGTATAGCATATATAGACATAAAAAACAAGAAAAAAACCTAACACTTAAGGTATATAATTAAAGAAGTTATATAATTGTAACAATAGTGTAATAGGTGGTATGTAGTGCAAATGAACATATAAATATGCATTTGCACATTAAGATGTGATGCCTAAATATTAATAACAACAGTTGTTATAATCTTGTTCTTAACAACAACATATAGTTACATTGCAACAAGGAACCACAGGTTCTTTGCAACAACAAGGCTCAACTCGATGATTGTTATTGCAACAATTACAATAGCAATTACAAGAAGTTGGTCTTTGACAGCTACATCCGCAACAGTTTTTTCTCATACTAGAAAGCTCCTTTCTCTATTTATATTTTGGTATACAAAATGAGTTATATGATTTTAAAAAATATATTAGTAGAAAATCCTGTAAGACTATTTAAATATCCAACTCACCGTATACTTAGAATTTCTAATACTTTGTATAAAGATGTTAGATAGTATAGTATATGAAAATATACAAAAAAAGTGAGAAATAGGAAATATCATATTAAAAAGGATAAATTGACAAAGATATTTTATATATGATATATATGATATGTATATAAAGAGGTAAAATTATGTTATTAGAACTAAAAAGCATACTTGCTAAAGATGTTTTAGCAGAATTAAAAAATATAGAATTTTTTTTAAATGAAACAGAAATATTAGAAAAAGAAAAGGATAAGTATCCTATGTTTTCGGAGTTTGAAAAGAAAGAACCTAATTTTCTGCAAAAAATTTTTAATACGAAAGAAAATAAAGAATATAATCAATTTGAAAAAGATAAAAGTGAAAATAGAAAAAAGATAGATGAAATTGATACACAAATTCTAAATAGATATAAGAAAAACAAAGAATTTATAAATAAAAAAGATGATCTAAAAAGCAAAATAGAATTAATTAAAAAAGCAAAAAATATTAAGGATTTGGGTATTGAATTTGATAAATCTATTAGTATATTAAAAGAAAATAACATACCATTGGTACTATCATCAGAAGATACAGAAA
This sequence comes from uncultured Clostridiaceae bacterium, assembly GCA_964465775.1. Lineage (GTDB taxonomy): Bacteria > Bacillota > Clostridia > TANB77 > CAG-465 > CALXJE01. The sequence goes on along the minus strand of CAYXLQ010000047.1, from coordinate 4,558 downwards.
TGATAGAAAACCAATCAGACTATAATAGTTTATCTGACTGTCTGTTAGTACATAAGACAAGATACTCTCCGGAGAATAATATAGTAAAATGTACAACCTCTTCAGGAGCTAAAGTTACAAGAAGTTTTACAATTGAAGATAAGGAATATGAACATGAAATAGAGATTAAAAGAGAAACAGTACATTTTTCTATTAATGGTGAAGTTTCAGGTCACCTGTATGGAGATTGGGATGATTGTAAATATGTTGTAATGGTTCCAGCATCAGAAGTACCAAAAGAACAAATAGGACTTTTAGCAACACAGGATACAGCATTAAAAGGTGATGTAATGCTCACAGATAAATGTTATATATTAGCTCCAAAAAATGAAATGGAAGAAATAAAAAATAAAAATGATAAGCTGAATATAGTAGGTTATGATGGAGAGTACAAACCCGAATATCTTAAAACCTTTATAAGCAGTTTAGGATATAGAGTAGAAAATGTTGGTTCTTGGAGTTGGAATGATAAAGAGTCTCAAGATAAATTTAATGTTTTAAGAGAAAAAACGGGGATAGAAGGAACAGCTCATTCTTATTCAAAATTAAATTATGAAGACAATAAGAAAACGAGTGCTAATAGTCTGTCTAATATTGTTTTAGCAGTTAAAAATAATGGGTTAATAGAAAAAGAAGAAGATATAGAAAAAATTGCTTTAGAACTTATGAAAAACAAGCATCCAACAATTGGAGCAATACTATTAGAAGCCTATGGTTTTGGAACTGAATATACGGGAAAAAGAGATTTTAATTTCGAGTATCTAAAAGAGGAAATGAAAAATATTGGTATGAATATGGATGAAAAGTTAGACGCAATTGATAAAAATCACAAAAATAATGGTATAGCTAGCATAAGAAACGATAATAAAATAGTAGAACCTTCTGAAGAAACAGATGATAAAGACTTTTTAGAATATTACAATAATAACTTTAAACCAAGAAAAGAGCAATTAAAAAATATTAAAACTCAAAATGATTTATATACAGCATATTTTATTAATAGTGCTTTAAAAGATATATATATTAATAAGGACATAGATAAACCTAAAGAAGGTATAAAAGCACTAGTAAAAGATGATAAAGAGATTATAGAAAATTATGTTGCGAGCCTTACAGAAAAGACAGAAAGTAATAAACCATTCGAAAAAGAAGAAAATCTAAAAGAAGAAATATAATACTTTTAAGATTTATAAAAACAAAAGGTTTTAAGGTTTACACCTAGAACCTTTTTTATAACATAATTAAGTATACTTGCATGTTTTTCTATTGTATTCTTGTATTTGCGAAAACCTTTTGATATAATTTATACATTGATTTAAAAGGAGAAGTTATGATTGAAGATAGAGTTGTGTCTCCAGAATATGATGAAGAAAAGGATAACCCGGAAATAGAGATGAACTTAAGGCCTAAATCATTTTCTGAATATATCGGACAAAAAAAAGTAAAAGAAAACATGAGAATATATATTGCATCTGCTCTTTCTAGGAATGAGCAGCTTGATCATGTTCTTCTTTATGGACCACCAGGGCTTGGAAAAACAACACTTGCTGGGATTATTGCCTCAGAAATGGGAGTAAATATGAAAGTAACATCAGGACCAGCAATTGAAAAGCCTGGTGATTTAGCCGCTATATTAACAAACTTAGAAGAAAACGACTTGTTATTTATTGATGAAATACATCGCTTAAAGAAAAGCATAGAAGAAGTTTTATACCCTGCACTTGAGGATTTTAATTTAGATATTATGATAGGAAAAGGACCCTCAGCAAGATCAATAAGAATAGATTTACCAAGGTTCACTTTAGTTGGGGCGACGACTAAGGCGGGCTCATTGTCTGGACCTCTTCGTGATAGACTTAATATATATAATGAAACTGAACTTGCAACCATAATTGAAAGAAGTGCCAGTATTTTGGAAATAGATATAGAAAAGGATGCAGCACTAGAAATCGGTTCAAGAAGTAGAGGAACACCAAGAATTGCAAATAGACTATTAAAGAGAGTTAGAGATTTTGCTACTATCGGTCAAAGTACATCTATAACATGTGAAATAGCAAAAGATGCTCTAGATAGACTTGAAATTGATGAATATGGATTAGATGATATTGATAGAAAGATATTAAGTACTATGATAATAAAATTTGAAGGAAGACCAGTAGGTTTAGAAGCAATGGCTGCAGCAATAGGAGAGGACAGGGAAACTATAGAAGATGTGTATGAGCCATATTTAATGCAGAAAGGTTTTATTAATAGAACACCAAGAGGAAGGCTTGCGACTAAAATTGCATATAAACACATGGGAGTGAAATACAATGAATAAATTATTAATACATGCATGTTGTGCTCCATGTTTGGTAGAAGTATATAATGTATTATCAGAAGAACAAGAAAAACTTAATATTTTAGATATGGATATTATATGGTACAACAAAAACATTCATCCTAAAATAGAATATGATAAAAGAAAAAATACATACATGGAATATGTAACAAGTTTAGGTAAAACACCATATTTAATAGATGAATATGATTTAATGAATTTTACAAAGATTGCTTCAAACATAGAAGATACAGATTACAAATCAAGATGTGAGTATTGTTACATATCAAGATTAGAAAGAGTATTTATACATGCTCAGGAAAATGGATATACACACGTAACTACAACATTACTAATTAGTCCATACCAAAATCACGATTTAATTATTTCGGCGTGTAAAAAACTAGAAGAAAAATATGATGTAAAATTCTTATATAAAGATTTTAGACCTATGTTTAGAGATGGGCAAAGAAAATCAAGAGAACTAGGGTTATATATGCAAAAGTATTGTGGATGTATATACTCTATTGATGAAGGAAGGTGGCAAGGTATATGACTAGAATAAATGGGAAGAAAAAAACAAATAAATTTATACCAATTATAATTATATTGTTTACTGTTTTAGCAACTTCTGCAGCACTATTAATATATATATATACTCAAAATTATATAACGGTAGAACATTTTGATAAGTCATCTGATAAATTAACATCAGAAGACGTTTCGAAAGTTAGTCCTATAATTATAAATAATGTAGTTATGGGTGGAGTCACTGATAAAGGAAATTTTGTAAAAAAAGCTATACTAGATTCTAAAAATAGAGTTGAAAAGGGAATAGAAATTGACATGTATTCTCTTGATGGCAAACTTGGTACTTATGAAATATATAATGTATCATATGATGAAAAAAGAGAAATAACACATGTGTTGCCTCTAAAAGAAAAGGTAGCAGAAGAATATATAGCAATTGGGAAATCAGAAAACAATCTAATGTCACGAACAGTTAAAAAGGTTGAAGTTAAAAAGTCAGATAAGAAAAATGCAAAAAAAGCTTTAGGAAAGTATCGTTTATTTAATAATACAATTAAAATTCACGAAGCATACGAAACGAAACTTACAAAGGATAGAAATGTTAGAATTATATCAATAACATCTTCAGGGAAAAATACATTTGGCGTTTATAGTGCTATAATATGTATTGAAGAGAACAATGCGGAAATTATAAAATATTCGTATGTTAAAAACACTAAAAGCTCTATTAGATGGCCAATATATTCATTTAAGTTTGCATGTGATTTGAATAATGATGGGAAATATGAATTAATAATTCAAGAAGCAAGAGAGCTTACAATGAAATATTGTATAATGGAACATCAAAAAAATAGATATAAAGAGGTATTAGGAGTAGAAATTAAAATATAATAAATAATATGAATGAATAAGTTAAAAGGAGGAAAGTAATGAGTGTTAAAATTATAGATAAAAACGGAAACATATCAGAATCAAAATATAAAGACAGTATATCAGTTGTAAGACACAGTGCATCACATGTTTTAGCAGAAGCGGTAAAAAGAATATATAAAGATGCAAAGCTTGCAATAGGACCTGCAGTAGAAAATGGTTTTTATTATGATTTCGATAATGTAAATATAAAACAAGAAGATTTAAGAAAAATTGAAAATATAATGAAAAATATTATAAGTAAAAATAAGGAAATTAAGGGATATACTTTAAGTAAACAAGAAGCTTTAGAAAAAATGAAAGATGAACCATATAAGATTGAACTTATAAATGAACTAGCAGAAAACGAAGAGATATCATTTTTTGAAAATGACGAGTTCGTAGATTTATGTGCAGGACCACATTTAACAAGTACTAAACAGATTGGAAGTATAAAACTTTTATCAGTAACAGGAGCATATTGGAGAGGTTCAGAGAAAAACAAGATGCTTACTCGTATATATGGAACAGCCTTTGAAACTGAAAAGGAATTAGAAGAATATTTAGAAAAATTAGAAGAGGCTAAAAGAAGAGACCATAATAAACTAGGTAGAGAATTAGAATTGTTTACTACAGTAGATTATATTGGCCAAGGACTTCCAATACTTATGCCAAAAGGTGCAAGAATTATTCAAATATTACAGCGTTTTGTTGAAGATGAAGAACAAAAAAGAGGATATCTTTTAACAAAAACACCAT
>CAYXLQ010000046.1:0-8788 GCA_964465775.1 uncultured Clostridiaceae bacterium | reverse complement strand
ATAAATTCAGACAAAAAAACATTTCTCACAAACTAAAAATTTGTAAGAAATGCTGTGTTTTTGGTATCCCCGCACGGGTTCGAACCGTGGACCTACTGATTAAGAGTCAGTTGCTCTACCGACTGAGCTACGGAGACGTTAATTAACAAAACATATTATACTGCTTTTATGCTTATCTGTCAATATATAAAAGCATGCAGATACAAAAATTGTATCTGCATATTAACTTTAAAACTCAGTTAAAGGATTCATATCTTTCGCAAGTGCGGCATTTTTATACCTAGGGTCTTCTGTAACGTCTTTAATAACATTAATAAAGGGAGGCAATCCAACTTCACTATTTATATTTGTTAATTCGATTTCAAGAACAGCTACATCATATGATGACGGATATACATCCAACTCAAAATACTGATTCTTATACACAAAGTTGTATCTGTTTTTTCTTATTGGTTTTAAAGACGTATCAGTTCTCATAAGACAAGCTAGGTATTCCTCTTTACTAATAGTTTCGTTTTGTTCCAATCTTTCTTCTTCATTTATTTTTATCTTTATAGTATTTGTATACCAATAGTTGCCATTAATCCCCCTTTGCCTTACTCTTTCTTCTTCATGTTCAGATAATAAATAGGTTTGTAATATCTCTGATTTATTAGCGTGATACTCTTTAATCAAACAATCAATATCAGGCATTTTAATCAAGTATTTCTTTTCTATTTCTATTGGAACCGGAAGTCCTAGAAAAGAATAAAGCTCCGACATTAAATGTTTAATTTTGTCTTCGAATTTCTCGTATGAATTTATCACCCTAAGATGAGGATGACCCATCCACGCAGCTAATGTTTTCTGATCTTTTTCTGCAGCTTCACTACAACTTTCCCGCCTATGTTTATTGTTTGTTTTTGTATAAAACTCTTTCATTTCAACTGCAGGACTTATCATATGAATAGCCATGTCATACATGTCTCTTGCGGATATTTCATTTATTCCGAATTTCTTAAGAAGATTAATATATTCTTCTTTGGGAATATATGCAAGAACATCAGGTATGCCTCTATCACATAATATGATAACATCTTTGTCACCACATCTTTTTGCCATATCGACATATAGTTTTTGTAATTCTAGTTGATAACCTATCACTATTTCTTCGAAATCATACATGGTAAGTCCTTCTTCACCTTCATTTTCTTTAGGCTTTATGCCATTCCCCATAAGAAAAGTAGCACCTTCAGGTAGGAGAAACACTATATAACCTTTTTCTGTAAGTTCTTCAATTATCTTATCAATTCCAGTACTTTTGCCTGCACTAGGTCCCCCTGTTACGCCTATTAAATAAACATTAGCCATCATCTATTCCTCCTTTAATTTAAATTTAAATTAAATATTTTTATTTTCCATGCGTATTATACCATAGTTTTTTATTTTTTTATATATTCATTAATATTTATAGATTTTGCTATTTATATTTCTTTTGCAATATCTTTTCTATTTCTATTTCATCAATTAGTACTTATATAATACCAATTCTATTATTGTATATACCAATTTTCAGAAGAACTAGTAATGAATGGTTTCGTAGTAGAATGGAGGGAAAAACGGAAATAAGCTAATATAAAAATTAAGCGTATAAAATCCGTTGGTTAGTAATTCTAACCAACGGACTTGTTCTTATTGTATTATATTTAGCATATAAAATATAAACCCATTTTTATCTTTTTCAGAATGCGGTTCTCCCTAACACTGTTTTTTACTATTTCATTTTCATTGAAACTAGTTTAGATACTCCATATTCTTGCATTGTTACACCATATATAGAAGTTGCTATTTCCATAGTTCCTTTTCTATGGGTTATAACTATAAATTGAGTGTCTTTTGAATATTTTTTTATATACTTGGCAAACCTTGCAACATTTATATCATCTAATGCCGCCTCTATTTCATCTAATATACAAAACGGTGGTGCTTTTATTTTAAGTATAGAAAATAGTAATGCTATTGCAGTAAGTGCTCTCTCTCCTCCTGAAAGCAACATCATGTTTTGTAGTTTTTTCCCTGGTGGCTGAACTTCTATTTCAATTCCACTTTCAAGGATATTAGTTTCATCACTAAGTTTTAGCTCTGCCTTTCCTCCACCAAACAATTCTTCAAATACTTCAGAAAAACTTTGGCTTATAAGCTTAAATTGTTTTAGAAATTGTGCTTTCATTATATTTATTGTATTATCAATTAAGTTTTCTAATTTACCTTTTGTTTCTTCTAAGTCTGCTTTTTGTTTTGATATGAATTCCGCTCTTTCACTTTGCTCTTTAAATTCTTCTATACTACTAACACTGACTTCTCCAAGTGACTTTATCTCTTCTCTCGTCTGTTTTACTAATTTAACTATTTTGTTTGCATTGATATCCTTGTCTAGACTAGTATTTTTTTCATACTCCTTTGCACTTGATATTGTAAGTTCATAATCATCCCACATTTTAGTTTTCAAAGCATCTATTTCCATATCAAATTTTATTTTTTTACTTTCTGTTTTGTTTTTTTCTTCTTTTAACTTTTCTATTTTCTGAAGTTCTTCAGTATATTTTTTATTTAATTCTTCTTGCTTATCTAAATTAGAAGTTTTTTCATCCTTTAATTTATCATTATATTTTTTTAGTTCTTCAAGCGAACCATCTTGGTTTTTAATAAGTTGTTCATCCAATATGTTCTCTTGCTTTCTTGATTTAATTAGTTGTTTATATTCATTAATAGTTTCATTCTTTTTATTATTTGATAGTTCAAGAGAAGATATGTCTTCCTTCATTTTTTCAATCATTTCATCTATCGCAATATTAGATTCGTCAAATGAAGATAAAGAAATCCTTAAGTTAACAATATCTTCTTTAAGAAAATTAACTCTATCCTCTTTTTCCTTATGGAATCTTGCATATTCAGATACTTCTTGTTGTTTTTCTTCCATTTCCTTTGCGATACTAGCTACACTCTCTGCTATGGCTATCTTTTTTTCTACTATTAATTCATTTTGTTTAAATAATTCATTTTTTTCTTGTTCTTTATTCTCTCTTATTTTTGCAATATTCTCTACTTGCTTCTCAATATTATTTAATTTTTCCTCAGCTACGTTATATTCAATAGTTGCTTTTTGAAGTTCATCGTTTTTTCGAATCATTTCTTCTACTATTTTTTCGTATGATAGTTTATCATTTTGTATGCTTAAATTAAATTTACTATATTCTTTTTCAGCCTTTCTTAATTCTTCTTTTGTTGATTCTATTTTTGCACTTCTTCCTAAAAGAGAGGAACCTTTTGATGAAACATTTCCTCCCGTAAGAGTTCCGGTTCCCATTATTACCTCACCTTCAAGAGTAACAACTTTCATAAATGAAGATACTTTTTTAGAAATTGTAATCCCGTTATCCATATTATCTACAATAATAGTTCTACCAAGGGATAAGTCAATAATGTTTTGATATTTTTTATCAAATTCTATTAACTCTGAAGCTATTCCTATTACACCTTGAAGCTTTGATGATACGCTTTCCACCCTGGCCTTTTTTATACTTTGTATTGGTAAAAAAGTTGCTCTTCCAAGTGAATTTTGTTTTAAATAGCTTATTGCTAGTTTTGCTTCATTATCATTTTCTACTACAATATTTTGAACATATCCTCCAAGGGCTATTTCAATTGCCTTTTCATATTCCTTTTCAGTGTTAATAAGAGAGGCTAAGGTTCCATAGACAGTTTTACCATATGTTCCATTTTCTTTTGCTCTAGATATAACTGATTTTACACTCCTAGAATATCCTTCATTTTCATTTTCTAAAGCAATTAAATAATTAAGTTTTGATTTTGTTTCTATAATTTTCTGCTTTAAACTTTCATCTTTTTGTTTAAAACTCATTATACTTTCTTCTATTCTTGCTTTTGCTTCTCCTAAATCCTTAATTACTTGTTCAAGTTCTGTTTTTTCTTTTTTAATTTTAGAATATTTTTCTTTCTCTTCTGTTTGTACTATTCTCATTTCATCAGCAGAAGAAATATCTGTTATGTTTTCCTTAAGAATCGCATCAATACGTTTACTGTTTGCTTCCATAGTAGATTCTAATGAACTCACTTCAACTTTATATTCTGTAAGCTTGTCCTTAAGCTCTTCTATATAATTTTTAATTCCGTCGATTTTCAATTCTTCATCATTCATATTATTAGTTACATCTTCTAATTCAAATTCTTTTTCTTCTAATTCATGTTCGAATCTAACCTTGTTATCTATCATATTTTGTTTTCTTGTATTTCTTTTTTCAATATCTTCTTTTAACGCTTCAACGTTTATAACATTTTCTTCTATTTCAAGTATAAGTCTTTCTATTGCTTCTTCATCTTGTTTTACTCTATCATCAAATGTTTCTATCCTTGATTTGACCTTTTCTATTTCATTTATAGTTTTAAAGTAATCTTCCTGTCCCTTTTCAATATCAAGTAATATCTTTTCTAGAGCAATTTTTAATTCATCTCTATTTTTAGAAATATCATGATTTAAATTTTCACTCATATTTATACTTTGGTTAAATCCTTCTACCACATCATTAATTTTATTTAACTCTTGTTCTGCCGTAGATATAACATTAAGAAAATCTCTAACTTCTAGTGTTTTTAACGTTTCTCTTAATTCTAAGTATTTTTTTGCTACTTTTGATTTTTCTTCAAGTGGCCCTAGGGAAGATTCTATCTCATTTAATACATCTGTTACCCTAGTAAGGTTTACATTAGTATGTTCTAGTTTTCTTACCGCTTCATCTTTTCTTGTTCTATATTTAACAATTCCTGATGCCTCTTCAAAAATGTTTCTTCTTTCTTCAGATTTATTTGATAGGATCTCATCAATTTTTCCTTGCCCTATAATACTATATCCATCTCTTCCTACCCCTGTATCCATGAATAATTCTTGAATATCCTTAAGTCTACATTGTGACTTATTTATATAATATTCACTTTCTCCGCTTCTATATACTCTTCTAGTTACAGAAACCTCATTATACTCTAATGGTAATTTTCCGTCTACATTTTCTAAAACCAGTGTGACCTCAGCAAGCCCCAGCATCTTTCTTTGCTGCGTTCCTGCAAATATTATATCTTCCATTTTCGAGCCCCTTAGGCTTTTTGCACTTTGTTCTCCAAGTACCCATCTTATTGCATCAGACACATTACTTTTACCGTGAACCATTTGGACCTACTATTGTAGTTATTCCGTCTAAAAACTCCACAACTGTCTTTTCTGCAAATGATTTAAATCCTTGTATTTCCACTCTTTTTAACTGCATTATTTCTCCCATTCATTATGTTTTTTTAAAACTTTACATTATACCGTAACTTCTTTTAGAACCCCTCATTTTACTTGAACATAACTTTTTCCATATTTTATACTCTTGTACTTCTTTTGAAATTATTTCAATGTGATATATATCTCTTGCTAGTTTTATAATTCTAGTAATATCATCTTCTTCATAATTAACATCTATTAATTCGTCTGAATAAAAAGCTATATATGTTTGTCCAGCCTTTGATAGTATTTTAGCTTTGCTATCCGAAAGTTTATTTCCACCTTTTACATCAACTATTTCTAGTTTAATATTAGCTTCTTTAAATATACCCTCTGTTCTTTCAGATGTTTTTCCTTTGTCTATAGCTTCAAAAAAATCTGGTATCATTTCTTTAATATAATTTGGTATTTTTATAATTCCTACATCTTTACCTTTAGATAGCTTTTTAGGTAATTCCATTATCAAGTTGCTTACTTTAGCTAAATCTATTTTTTTAGATATTGGCTTTTCTTCATCTTTTTCTTTTTTTATCTTTTCTATCTTTTTATCTATACTTCTTTTATCTATTTCAACCGTAGCCGTTTCAAATAATAAGTCTTCTATATCTAAAACTTCATTTTTATCAAAATCCATGCTTATATCATTATCTAGTTCAATCATTTGTTCAGTTTCTTTATCTTCTTTTTTTATATATACTTTAGACTCATCTTTTTCTTTTATAACGATATCTTCTTTATCTGACTCAAGTTGTTGTTCCTTTTCTATCATGTCATCTACATCAATATTAATACTAAAGTCTTCTAATGAACTTAAATCTATTTCTGGTATAGGCTCAATATCATCCCATATTTTATCATCTGGAACTTCTATATCATCTTCTAATAATTTCTCTTTCTTAACTGTTGTTTCCTTTTCATTTAATAGCTCAGATATAGACATTACATTATGTGTATATTGTTTATTAGTAAATATTTGTTGCTTATCAAATAATTCTTTAATATATTCTTTTTCAAGTTTATGTGCTTCTTCAAGTTTAGTTATGTTTAAAAGTTCATCTATGTATTGTTTATAACTATCACTATCTGATTTCAAACTTAGATCATATTCAATTAATGTATACGTTGTTATATTATCAACATATCCACCTTCAGATACGTTACCATTTATAACGTAAATCTTTGCTTCCTTATCATATTCAAAAACCATAATATGACTATCTAACTCAATCATCTGATTATTATTAAATACAAATATATTTTTAGTATGTTTCAGAATAGTTTCTAACATCTTTTTAGTAGTATTCTTTTTATCTATACCTAAAACAATAAGTTTTCTAGCTTTTAAATCTATTAGGCATTCTTCTAACATTTCAAACCCTGTCTCTTTCATATTACCAATATAAAAATATATTTTTTTAGGCTTTAGGTTACTTTCTTTTAATAGTTCATCTTTAATTGAATTTTGTCCTTCTTTTTGAACACATAGTTTTACCTTCATAAATCTCCCATCCTTTGCTATATTTAAGCAATTACACAAATATATAATATACTAAATAATTATATTTGTAAAGTTTATAAACTCTATATCTCTTAATTAAGAATGTTTTATTATTATTTATCTTCATATATTTTTTAGCATAAAAAAGAGAAGTATGTTTTTCTATCTTCATACTCCTCAAACCTCTTATATATCGCCTTAGATTACAACATCTAATTCGTTCAATTTACTTTCAAATTCTGCAATTCTTTCCTCTGTTTCATATTGTTCAATTCTATTTAGCGCATATAAATATTTTCTTTCTTGAGAAAGTAATGCTTGATAATCATCATTCCAGTCTTCATGACTTCTCAATGAAGTATGTACATCATTTAGCTTATCTTCTAATGCTTTTCTAATTGGAGTAATAAGCTTTGCATCTTTTCCCATTTTTATTCCATTATCTACCATATGACAAATTGCTTCTGAAAATGTTCTTTCCCCTTGATAATTAAGTCCTTGTCCATCAGGTTCGCCAAGTATATTTATCGTTTTCTTTACTTGCTCTATTCCTGCTTTTTCGAATATAGTATCCACACGAGAATCAACAAATTGTCCATTTTCTCCAAATATCTCTTGACCTTGTATGAACAAATCTACATTGTTTTGTATTATCCTTGCTTGTTCAACTGGAAATTCGTTTACTGCCATCTTAAGCGCATGTCTGTCATAATATTTTTGAAAAGCACTTTGGCACATTTGAGCACTTTCTCCATAAGGTCTAAAAAATTGTGCATATTCTCTTAAAACATCATGTTGTGTTCTTTCCCCACAGAAACTTTGTTGTAGCTCTTGTAAGTTTTCTCCAAAATATGTTTCAACCTTGTAATCAACTTCATCTGGAACATATTCTGTTGCCTCTTCTATAACTGGTTCTTGCATTGGAGCTGCTGCAATCATAAGTGGTTCTTCCTTTCTTGTGAAGAATCCTGCAAATGCACTTCCTATTGCTTCCATATCTTGTAAAAACAATCTCCATTCATTCTTGAAAAAATCTTTCATATAAACACCTCTTTTGTAAATATAACTATTTTATTATAATTACATTATACTATCTTATAAAACAATTACAACTACAATATCGTAACATTTTTGTTTCAATTCATGGTCGTTTCTGTTACAAAATTGTTACAAACGAGGTGTTCAGCCCATATTGGTAGTGTTTTATACTTTTTTATTATCCACTTCATCAGTGAAATTTTCTATAACATCTTTATATTTAAAATTACTTATACCTCCTCCTTCCCATATTATTAAATTTGTGTAACCCATATTTTTAAGTAATTGTACTGCTTGAGCAGTTCTCGTACCAGTAGAGCAATAAACCATAATACAGGCTGATTTATTAGGAATTATATTCATTATATTTTCCCTAAGCATTGCTATAGGGATATTAATCGCTCCTCTTATTCTCATTACATTATATTCATTCTCAGTTCTAACGTCTACTATGTTGCAGGATCCCGCTTTAATTTGCATGTATGCATCTTCCATACTTAATATCCTAGTGGAACTTCTATTATAATTATAACTTCTCCTATTTTTATTTCCTCCTATAATATTACCTAATTGAGACAAAATATTTTGCCCATTTCTAACTATATTATTAAAACCATTATTTTCCATAAAAATTCTCCTTTACCTCTATTACATATATATTAATTTCAATAATATTTATGTTTGTTTACAGAAAAAAACATATACAAAAAAGGTTAACTTATTTTATTGTTAACCTTTTTAAAACTTTATTATAATTTACTACTCCTTATGATATATTTTAGCAAGTATTACCTTAACTATTTCAGCTATAATTACAAACCCTACTGCTGCACTTATGCAAAGTATATATAATCCTGAATTTAATTGTTCTACTTTAAATACATTTGCAACTGGTTTTACGAAAACAACAACTAATTGTAATAAAATTGTTATAG
>CAYXLQ010000045.1:0-8980 GCA_964465775.1 uncultured Clostridiaceae bacterium | reverse complement strand
GGTGAGGTGTAAGTAATTTTCATTACTCACACCCCAACATTTGACATTGAGCCTATAATTTGCTTTTATGAGGTTATTATATCTTCACTTTCTATTATTTGCAAGCTATTCGACATTTTTCTACTTTTTTTTACATTTATATTATAGTGTTTCTGTTAAATCTATTAGGTTTTCCATAAGAGTATGAACAGTTGTAAGTCCAACACCTCCCGGAACTGGTGTTACACTTTTTGCTATTTTAATAACATTTTTTGTATCAACATCTCCCACTAATTTCCCATCTACTTTATTTATTCCTACATCTATAACTATGCTGTTTTCTTTAACCATATTTTCTTTAATAAGGTGTGGTACTCCTACTGCCACTATTAATATATCTGCTCTTTTTGTATGACTTATTAAATCTTTAGTTTTAGAATGACATATTGTAACTGTAGCTCCCTCATTTGTAAGCATAGCTGCCATAGGCCTGCCCACAATTACACTTCTTCCTACAACTACAGCATCCTTTCCTTCAACATCTACTCCAATTTCTTTTAATATCGTCATAACCCCTTTTGGCGTGCATGGAGCTATTTTACCATTACCTTGGATAAGATTCCCAAAGTTTTCAGGATGAAACCCATCTACATCTTTAGTTGGTGATACTGCTTTTAATATTTTAGATGTATCTAAATGTTTAAATAATGGTAATTGAACTAATATTCCATTAACCGTATCATAATTATTTAATCTCTCTATTTCTTTTAATACATCCTCTGTAGTTATCTTTTCAGAAAATTCGTACTCTTCTTCTAGTATTCCTAAACTTTCACACATTTTTCTTTTTCTACCAACATATACTCTAGAAGATTCTTCTGAATTTGCAATTATAACTGCAAGTTTCGGAGTTATCCCTTCTTCTCTTTTTAATCTTTCTATTCTTTCTTTAATTAATATTTTTCTTTTTTCTACTATATCCTTTACGTTTATTATTTCTCCCAAAACAAATCACCTTTTCTCTCTTTATCTTATGATCATTGTAATAATAATTATTAAAGCAAGCATTACCCTATATATTGCGAAAATCCCAAAACCAACCTTTTCCACTATTTTCATAAGTGATTTTATTGCAATTAATCCCACCACAAATGAAACTAATATTCCAACAATAAATTCTATAGTTATCATATCCTTAGTTAAATCCATTATTGCTAGTGCAGTTGCTCCAAACATCACAGGAGCCCCAAGTAAAAATGAAAATTTAGCAGCTGATTTTCTGTCTATTTTCATCGCTCTTGCAGCTGTCATTGTCGTCCCAGATCTAGAAAATCCTGGTATCATTGCAAATACTTGACCTATTCCTACACCTAAAGCTTGTTTAAATCCCATATCTTTAATTTCTATTTTTTTTTTAGAATGCTTATCAACAATCCACATTATAATTCCCATAACAGCCATTGAAATTGCAACAATAAGTGGTTTCCTTATATGTTTTTCTATTACATCTTCTAATGCTATCGCAACAACACCTGCAGGAATACATGCTCCTATTATATACCACATTAATTTCCCTTGATGTTTAAGGTTTTTAAATGATGTCTTTCCGTCTTTTCCTTTAAATTTAAAACCTTCCATTACCATAGTCCAAAAGTCCTTAAAGAAATATATGAATATAGCCAAAAATGTCCCAAAATGAAGTGCAATATCAAATATCAATTCTGCTTTTGCAGATTCTGCACCGAAATCAAATAAATATCTAACTGCTATTAAATGTCCTGAACTTGAAATTGGAAAGAATTCCGTAATCCCTTGTATTATTCCTAATATTATTGTTTGTAGCATTGTCATGTTTTTTCCCCCTAAATTTTTTCATAATCCTTTACTATTTCATCTATAGCTTTTTTTAAATAAATTGCAGCAGACATAGGCGCAACCTTTGCAGGAAGTGCTAATGCCAGTTCTGCTTTTATACCAATACTATCTGCATATTCAAAATCTACACCTCCAGGGAATGAAGCAAGATCAATAATAACACATTCTTTTTTTAATTTATTTAATCTGTCTTTATTAATCACCATATCCGGGATTGTATTGAATATAACATCGTATATGTTTAAGTTTTTATCTAAATCCTTTAAATCTACAACATTATATCCCATTGCTTCTATTTGTGCAAGATCTTTTTTACTCCTTGCCTCACAAAAAACCTTAGCACCAATACCCATCAGCATTTTCGATAACACCTTTCCTATTCTTCCATATCCGAGTATTAAAACGCTGGCTCCACAAAGCGTAATATCCGTCATTTCCATAGCCAGTGAAATAGCTCCTTCAGCTGTTGGCACTGCATTTAAAAAAGCTACTTCCTCTAATTCCATTAAATCATGATATTTAATATTATTATTAATTAATTCTTCCCCTACTTTATCCATTGCCCCTGCTATTAATACTTTTTCCTTACAGGCCTCTATTATTTCCCCACAAGAAATATCGGTTCCTGTAATAGTATTTCCATCTTTGGTAAATGGTGTTGGTCCTATAATAATATCTGCTTCTTTTATTTTACTTACTACTTTATTCTCCTTTTTTAACATCTCCCTAATTATGTTTGTTCTATTGTCCTTTCCTATAACAAAAAAATGTAACACATCTATCACCTCTCTAGGTAATTTATATGTTACTTTGCTTATATATATGTTTATATATCATTCTCTATTATTTTTCATATCCATACTTTTTATAAAATTCATCTCTAAATTCCAATAGTCCGTCTTGTTTTATTGCTTCTCTTATATCTTCCATAAGTTTTGTTAAAAACCTAAGATTATGAATAGTCATAAGTCTAGCTCCTAGGATTTCTCCGCATTTAATGAGATGTCTTAAGTAACTTTTAGAATAATTCCTACAAGTATAACATTCACATTCCGGATCTAACTTTTCAAAATCCAGTTCATACTTTTTATTTTTTATAATTACTCTTCCCCTTGACGTCATAGCTGTACCATTTCTTCCCATTCTAGTTGGAAGTACACAATCACACATATCTATTCCATTTAATGCTGCTTCAATAAGGTAGTCCGGACTCCCTACACCCATAAGATATCTTGCTTTATCTTCTGGTAAAAGTGGCATAGTAGCATTTAGTACTTCAATCATTAATTCTTTTGGTTCTCCTACACTAAGGCCACCTATAGCATAACCATCAAATCCTATTTCAGTAAGATCTTTAACACTTTCTGCTCTTAAATCATTATACATTCCACCTTGAACTATACCAAACAATGCTTGTGTATCTCTATTTGTATGTGCTTCTCTACATCTTTTTGCCCATCTTGTTGTAAGCTTAACCGATTTTTCAACATATTCTCTATCTGCTGGATATGGTGCACATTCATCAAAACACATCATTATATCACTACCCAGCGTTTGCTGTATTTCAATAGCTTTCTCTGGTGATAAAAAATGTTTTTCTCCATTTAAATGTGACCTAAATTCTACTCCTTCTTCTGTTATTTTTCTAAGTGAGTTTAAACTAAAGACTTGGAATCCTCCACTATCCGTAAGTATATTATGTTTCCAGTTCATAAACTTATGAAGTCCTCCTGCTGCCTTAATAACTTCCATACCAGGTCTTAAATACAAATGGTATGTATTACCTAAAATTATATTTGCCTGTACTAATTCTTCTAATTCTTCTACTGTTATAGCCTTTACAGTACCCAGTGTTCCTACTGGCATAAATACTGGTGTTTCAAACTCACCATGAGGCAAGGTTATTTTTCCATACCTTGCCCCTGAATTTTTATCTTTATGTATTAGTTCATATTTTATTGCACTCATTAAATAAATTCCTTTCTAATATTAGTTCCATGGTCTTTTTCTTTTTCCCCACAATGTTGGTTCGTTAACACCTTCATCTTCTTTTTCATCTTTAGACTGTTCTTCATCTGCCTGCTCACCAATTTTTTGCATATCATCTAAATACTTTTGAGCTTGTTCTGGCGTTTCTGGATCTTTAAGTGCTGTGCTTTTTAATTGTTCCATAAGTTCTGAAGATATATCGTTAGGATCTACGTCCTCTTTAAATTTCTCTATATCTTCTGTTTCTTCTTCCCTTATTTTGTTTGGACCACTTATATCAGAAAACTCTTTTACTCCTTTTTCCATATTTTTTTCTATGTTTTCAGCTTGTTTCTCTTGTGCCATTTTCTGATTTTCTAAAGTTTGTATTTTAGTAATTGTATTAAGAGCTTCTTTTTTTCCTTCAGGTGAATTTATATTAATTTGTTTCAACTTACTTCTTAAAGCTTCTAATTCTTTTTCTTTATTATCTATATTTTCTTTCATTTGTTTTTGGATATCTTCTTTTGTTTTTTCAGCTACACCTTGTTGCTTTTCTTCTTTTTTCTCTATGTCTAACACTTTTTCCCTTGTGTCTTTTTGTAAGTCTTTTTCTTTTTTAATATTTTTAGGAGAGACTCTTCTTTCATAATCTTCCCTTTCCATTTGTGTTTCATTCTTCTCACTAAGCAACACTGGATTTAATTTGTTTATCTCCCATAAACATTCTACTTTGTCTTTTTCTAAAGATTTTATCTTATCGTTATATTCTTCTTCTGGTATTTCACCTTTGCTTAATTTGTTTTCTGCTATTTTAATTTCTTCGATAATTCTATCTAGTTTCTCTTCTAGTGTTTTTAGCTCTTTTAAGTTTCTTTCCATTCTTATGTTTAAGGTTTTTTTATACTTCATTTCTTCTTTCATATTTTCATTTTCTATTGCAACTAATTCTTCTGCACCATATTCTTTTATAAATGCTTCTCTTTTTATATTTATTTCTCTTTGTAAATATATCATTGCAACAAAATGTTTATCTATTCCAGCTTCCTTATTTCTCATTTCATGTTTATATTCTTTTATTCTCATTTCATGAAGTTTTCTCACGTTTGCTATATAGCTATCCTTTTTAGGTGTTAGCTCTGTTTTTTCATCTTCTGTTTTCTGCTTTTCTTCATCTTCCTTTGACTGTTTTTCCTTTTCAGGTTTCTCTTTCCCTTCACTCTCTTGTTCTGGATCTATTTCTTTATCTTTTTGCTCTTCTTCTATTTGTTCTTCTTTAGTCTCGTCTAGACTTTCTTTTCCTTCTTTTTCATCTAGGCTTTCTTTTTCTTCTCTCTCTTCAGTCTCTTGTGATATTTCACCTGTTTCTTTTTGCTCTTCTTCTTTTAATCCATTAATAATTAGTGCTATTTTTTTAGATAACCTTTTACTTATATTTTCATATTCGCTTATTGGACTCATTCCATTTTCTTTTAGCCACTTATCAATATCAATATCACCTGATTCATTATCGTTTATTAATTCCCCTGCTTGACCCTCTGATATATTAAGATTGTTTTCCATTGCCCATCTCATAATTTCTTCTTTTCCAATATCTTTTTGATCCATAATATACCTCCATTATTTTATATACATTGCATCTCCAAAGCTAAAAAACCTATATTTTTCTTTTATTGCCTCTTTATATGCATTCATTACTTTATCCTTGCTTGAAAATGCAGAAACAAGCATTATAAGTGTTGACTCTGGTAAGTGAAAGTTAGTTATTATTTTGTCTACTATCTTAAATTTATACCCAGGATATATAAATATTTCTGTATTACTTTTTTGTGCTTTTACCATTCCTTCTTCATCAATTGACGACTCAAGAGTTCTACAAGAAGTTGTTCCTACACAAATTATTTTATTACCTCTTTTTTTTGTTTGGTTTATTACTCTTTCTGTTTCTTCTGATATTTCATAATATTCACTATGCATCTTATGTTTTAAAACATCTTCTACCTTCACTGGTCTAAATGTTCCAAGACCTACATGCAATGTAACAAAAACAATATTTATACCTTTTTCTTTTATCTTGTCCATTAATTCGTCTGTAAAGTGTAACCCTGCAGTTGGTGCTGCTGCTGAACCTAACTCTTTAGAATATACTGTTTGATATCTATCTTTATCTGCTAGCTTTTCTGTAATGTATGGTGGAAGTGGCATAGAACCTATCTGCTCTAATTTTTCTATAAAGATTCCTTCATAGTCAAACTCTATTATTCTTTGCCCATCTTCCAATATTTCAGTTACCTTAGCTTTCATAATATTATTAAGATTCAATACTGTTCCTACTTGAAGTTTTTTACCAGGTTTTGCTAAAACTTGCCATCTGTTATCACCTAAGTCCTTTAATAGCAATACTTCTATGCTTTCTTCTCTGTTTTCTCTTGAAGCATATATCCTTGCTGGTATAACTTTAGTATTATTTAAAACTAAAGTGTCTCCTTTTTTCAAATAATCCAATATATCTGTAAATACTTTATGTTCAATTTTTCCTGTTTCTTTGTCTAGTACCATAAGCTTTGATGTATCTCTTTTTTCTAAAGGTACTTGAGCTATTAATTCCTTTGGTAAATCATAGTTGAAATCGCTTGTTTTCATTTTGTTTTATTCCCTTCTAATTCACATATATTGTATTATATATTGTTCAATTTTTCAAGCATTTACATATTAGCATTTATTTATTTTCTATAAATGCTATTAACTCTTGTTCACCCATATATCCAGACTTTCTATTTATTACTTCTCCATCTTCAAATACTATTAGAGTAGGCACACTCATTACACTATACTCTCTTGCTATATTTGGATTTTCATCTACATTTACTTTTAAGAAATTCACTTTCCCTTCATATTCAGCTGATACCTTTTCAAGTACTGGTGCAAGCATTTTACATGGTGGGCACCAAGTTGCATAAAAATCCACCACACATTTCTCTGTTAATTTTTCTTTGAATTCATTTTCATTTACTTCTAATACCATAATTATTCCTCCTTAAATCATTTTAACTAATTTTTTTATTTCATCATCATCAATATAATAAAATACTTCTAAGCCTCTTTTTTCTGTTTTTACTATTCCTGCCGATTTCAATTTTGCCAAATGTTGAGAGATATTTGACTGACTTGATTTCAGACATCTCTGCATACAACTAACATTACATTTTTCTTTAATAAGTCCTTTTACTATACAAAGCCTAATCGGATGCGCTAATACTTTTAATATTTGTGCTTTTCTTTCGTACAGTTGATATTCTTCCATTTAAACCTCCACATTATTATTTTTCAAATACGTTCTCTATTTTCCTATAAAGTTAATTATTTCTTCCTTTGTCATAACTCCTAATTTAGATTTAACTATTTCTCCTTGTTCATTTATTAATAGTGAATGAGGGATTGAATATATTTTATACGAGTTACTTACTTTTCCATCTAAATCAAGTAACACTTTAAATGTATACCCTGTTTCATTAATAAATTTCTGAACTGTGCTTTTATATTCTCCGTGAATTAATAGTAATTATTTCGATATTTTCATTTTTTTCTTTTGCAACTTCATTAATATATGGAAGTTGGTCTTTACATGAACTACACCATGTCGTCCAAAAGGTTATAAATACTTTTTTCCCTTTATAGTCGGAAAGTTTTACTTCCTTATCGTCTGAATCTTTTAATACAAAGTCCTTTGCTTTTTCATTCTGTTTTTCTTTTATACTAGTATTAGTCTCTGCCATTTTATTTTCATTTCTTTCTTTTTCATTTTGTGCTAATAAATATATTCCAACTATAATTAAAATGAATATTGCTAAAACTATAACATTTGTTAATTTTTTCATTTTACCTCCTATAAAAATATGCCATTTAATTTTGTAAGTGTATTTGTAAAAATAAGTATTCCTATTATTGTTACTATTGTTCCACTTACAATTGAAACAATATGGCTATACTTGCTTATTTTCTTAAATATTTTCGTTAGCTTTTCTATAAATAAAGCTGTTAATATAAATGGGATTGTTAAACCTAAAGAATATACTATGAGTAGCATTGTTCCTTGAAATATGGTTTCCATATTGCTGGCATAAACAAGTATTCCTGCAAGTATAGGTCCAACACAAGGAGTCCAGCCAAATCCAAAAGCAATTCCAATCAAAAATGCGTTATCTTTTAATTTAATTAAATTAATTTTGTTACTACTTTTATATAGCCATTTAATTCTTATCAATCCCATTAAATTAATTCCTAATACTATTAATATTGTCCCCGCTATTTTATTTAATATATCTTTGTATTCATGTAATAATTCAGAAATGCTTGTTGCCGTTAATCCCATTATTATAAATACTATACTAAATCCAAGAGAAAAAAGTGCAGAATTTAATAATGTTTTTTTGAAATTATTCTTTGTTTCTTCCCCTAAGCTTTTCATATTACTTCCTGTGATATAACTTATATATGCTGGCACAAGCGGTAACACACAAGGAGAAACAAATGATAATATTCCTGCTATAAAAGATGTTCCTATTGAAATTATGTTCATATTTCCAACCTTTCTTTACAAATTACTATTTAAATATGTATAATATCCACCATTTAAATTTTTTACGTTTTTAAAACCCTTTGCTCTTAATATTCTTTCTGCTAAATATCCTCTTTGCCCAATTGCACAGAAAATGTATATGTTTTTTCCTTTAGGTAATTCATTCACTCTTTCACGTAGTTCATCTAAAGGGATATTTGTTGATCCTTCAATTGTTCCATTATTATATTCACGTTTTGTTCTAACATCTAATAATATTAGCTCTTTCATGTTCAGTTTATTTAGATCCTCAGGATAAAAAACTTTACTTGTTTCATTTATAATATTAGATGCCACATAGCCTACTACATTAATAGGATCCTTAGCAGATGAAAATGGTGGTGCATATGCTAATTCAATTTCAGTTAAATCCTCTGGTGTTAGTCCAGATTTTATTGCTGTAGCAATTACATCTATTCTTTTATCTACTCCTTTAAATCCTATAATTTGAGCACCTAATAGCTTTTTATTTTCTTTATTCCATAATAGCTTTATAATCATTAATTCCGCACCAGGATAATATGTAGCATTAGAATATGA